>NZ_JBBIAM010000016.1:0-123141 GCF_054185185.1 Bradyrhizobium sp. UFLA05-153 | reverse complement strand
ATTGTGCACGGTTGTTTGCGGATTTCGGTGCCGATGTTCAAAAGGTCGAGCCGCGAGCAGGCGATCCACTTCGCCGCAGCGCACCACTCACGCCGGCCGGCCAGAGCGCGTGGTTCGCATTCCTGAACTTCAACAAGTCAAGCATCATCATCGATGGCGCAGACCCGGACGCGATCACACGGCTGACGGAACTGATCGAGGATTGCGACATTCTGGTCGATGGGCGCGATGTTGAGTCCGCGGATTGCCCGTCTATTGATATCTCTGCGATCCGCAGGCGGCGCCCCGGATTAATCTGCCTCGATGCGAGCTGGTTCGGCCGCGAGGGGCCCTATGCAGGATTTGCCGCAACCGATTCGACGGTTCGCGCGCTCGCCGGCCTCGTCAAGCTGGTTGGACCGGTCGAGGGCCCGCCATTGTACGCACCGGATTTCCAGACGGGTATCCTTGCCGGGCTGTGGGGCTTCATCGCCGCGGTTTCCTCGGCGGTTGCGCGAATGCAGGGCGGAACAGGGCGGTCGTGGTCGCTCAGTATTTTCGAAGCAAGTCTCGCTCTGTCGGAGTATCATATGTTCGAGTCGTGTGCGCGCGGCGACGTGATGCGCCGCATTGGCATCAACCGCTTCTGGCCAACCTTTCCGGCGGGCATTTACGAAACAAGAAAAGGTTGGCTCGGAGTTACGACGCTCACGCCAGCACAATGGCGCGCATTCTGCGACATGCTCGGTCTATTCGAGTTGCGTGATGATCCGGCTCTGGTCCTCAACGAGGATCGTCTGCGCCGCATGGAAGAGATCGAACGACAGTTTATGCCGAGGCTGAAAGCGCGAACGGCGCAGGAGTTGTTTGCGGAGGGACTGAAGCGCAAGGTCCCGATCGTCCCAATACCCGAAATGTCCGACCTGCTCGAGGATTCGGAGAAGAGCGCGCGCGGCGCGATCGTGCCTATTCTGTTTGGCGAAGAAGAGGGCTTGACCGCGGGGTCGATGCAGCGACTGACGTTGACACCGCCGCGCCGGGGCGGAAAGGTTCCGGCTCCCGGCGAGCAGCAGGCATGCGCGAACTCTCGGAGACACCGGAGCGGTACTGTGTCGGTGTCGTCCGACAGCATAGATGATGCCGGTCGGCAGCCGTTGCAAGGAGTTCGCGTCATCGACTTCTCGATGGGCTGGGCGGGTCCATTGTGCACCCGCACATTGGCTGATCTCGGCGCCGACGTCATCAAGATCGAGGCCATCCAGTATCCGGACTGGTGGCGCGGTGTTGACCGTCGGCCTGATTACGTGAATGGCCAGATGTACGAAAAGACACCGAGCTTCTGCATCATGAATCGCGACAAACGCGGTATCACACTCGACCTGAGGCGGCCGCAGGGTCTCGCTCTCGCCAAACGGCTTTTAGAGGGAGCCGATATTGCTGTCGGCAATTATTCGGTCGATGTGCTGCCGAAGCTCGGGCTTGGTTACGACCTCCTCAGAACACTCAACCCACGCCTCATCATGATGTCGATGTCAGCCTTTGGTGCGGACAGCGTCCATCGCGATTGCCGGGCCTACGGCTCGACTCTTGAGCAGGGCTCGGGGTTGCCGAGTGTGATCGGAAACGCCGGCGGGCCACCCGTGATGAGCCACATCGCGTTCGGGGATGCCGTCGGTGGGTTGAACGGCTGCGCAGCGGTTCTGGTTGCACTGATCCACGCCCGCAATACCGGGCAGGGACAGTTCATCGACCTGGCGCAGATCGAATGCATGATGCCGTTTGCGGCGCCATGGATCACTGTCCACTCAATCGGCGGTGCGTCGCCGCCGAGGTATGGCAATCGACATCCGCAGTTCGTGCCGCATGGCTGCTTCCGGTGTGCGGGTGAGGACAACTGGATCGTTGTAGCCGCGACCGACGACGACATGTGGCCGAGGCTTGCCATCCTTATCGGCCGCCAAGATTGGGCCGCGGACACATCGCTAAAATCTGCGGAAGATCGTCGCGGCATCGAGGATGTGATCGAGAGAGGCATCGAAGCATGGACGCTCACCCGCGATGCGGATCAGGCCATGTCTGAATTGCAAGCCGCAAGGGTTGCTGCCGGCGTGGCCCGCCTGCCAATTGACCTGCTGAAGGATCGGCATCTCAGGTCGCGCGCATTTCTGCAAGAAATCGAACGCGCTTTCTTGGGCTTGCATCCGCAACCCTCGATGCCGATTCGCGAAGGGGCAATGCCCTATGCGATCCGCACAGCGGCGCCGACACTGGGCCAACATAACAAAGAGATCTTATCAGGGCTTCTCGGGCTCTCCGACGCTGAGATCGCACAATTGGCGGGGGAAGGCATCATTGGTACGGCGATGCTCTCCGACAGGAATCTCGCAAGGACAAATGTGTCGTCGAACTGACAAATAAACGCTACGGCCAGATTGACGAACCATCAAGCTCGCCAGACCGGCCGCCAGCTGATCAGAACTCATCGTGCCGCAAGGCACGGTCAGTCTTCCGCCAGACGGTACTGGCGCAAAACTACTGCTGGAAACGGCTCAGGAAGGAGTTTGCCAAGCTGCAGGTTGAAAACAATGATGAAAAGAGCCGAACAGCGGAACGAGGCGAGAGCTTCGTGCTGTCTGGGGTTCGACTTCCGCTACCCTTCCGCAGTCTGCGCGGAGCGATGCGGCCGCACAACATGCCCGAGCTTTTAAAAAGCGGACGGCGCTTTTGCGCGAGCTCAAAGAGGTGTCTCGCCGATACCGGTCGTAACCGATTGACAGGTTAATAAGCCTGATCAATCCGATGCTGCTGCGGGGCTTGGGTGAACTAACTTCGCGGTTGGACACTCCAGTGGGTGCTTCAGTTACATCAAAGATTGGGTGGAGAAGAAGGCCAGGCGCCAGCTGACGCATGCTCGGAAACCTTGGTGCGAAGTAAATGGGGGCGCGCAGTGCGGGAGATCCGCCGGCTGCGTTGCGACGTGGAGGGGACTGGAAACGTGGCACGCTCGAGAGGCCTCCCGGCGCGCCAGTCCTCGACCCTACTGTGAGAGGCTGAGGGTGAAACACCCTCGGCCCACTCGGCAATACTTCTGCGGCGAATTGAGCTTCTGCCACCGGCTGCCGGCCGTTCAATCAATCGTCGATGACGCGCTGGCGCCAGCGAGCAGCTGGTTGCGATGATCCAGGAAGGTCTGTCGGTGGTTCAAAAGACTGGCGTCATCGACCCCAAGGACCTGGAGACCAACGCTGGCCTTTCGGGCATCGCCGCGATCGGCGGCAGGGCCTGTTCGATGGCTGCCAGAGCCAGAATGACCCGCCATTTTGTTGAGGTCGCGCTGCAACAGGGCCAAGCGGGCCGCCGGCATGGTCGGCCGCTATACCCATGCCCACCAGTTCAAACGCGCCCGGCGCCAGCTCAAGTATCGTGCGGACACGGCTTGGCCGGATCATCCGGGACATCCGCCGCAAGATTGATGGTGATGCGGTGCTGGAAGCGCGCTTAGGCCCGCTGCTCGGTTTAGCGCAGCAGGTGCTGCAACCAGGATCAACATCAGCGCGGTCCAAAGGTCTATGCCGTTACATGCGCCAGAGATGGAGTGCACCGGCAAGGGCAAAGCCCGCGCGCCTTACGAGTTCGGCTGCAAGGTCAGTATCGCCACGCCTTCCGAAGGGCGGACAGTTCGTGCTCCATGCCAAGGCCCTGCATGGCAATCCAGTTCGACGGGCACATGCTCGGTCCCCTGATCACCGACATGGAGAAGCTCACCGGCGTGGAGGAGGCTCGTCGCATCCACGTCGACAAAGGGTATCGAGGCCAAAACCACCTGCATCGGTTCAGGATCTGGATCTCGGGTAGGGTCCGCCGCGTCACGGCTTCCATCCGCCGCGAGATGAAGCGTCGCCCGGTTGTCGAACTGGTCATCGGCCATCTCAAGGCCGAGCACCGCCTGGACCGCAACTATCCCAAGGCCGCGCCGACGACCGCGTCAACGCAGTCCTGACAGCGGCCGGGTACAACTTCGGCCTGCTTCTGCGATAGCTCGCTAAACTCTTGCGCGCCATTATCCGGCGCTCGCCAAAACTGTCCCAACTCAAAAGATCACTTAAATCGGCAGTCGCCCGTGTTCTTCACGGAGGACTAATGACGTAATGCCGGCGCAGACCGAGGCGCCTCAGATCCGGCTTAGTCCAAAAAAACCAACGATCGTAGACCTTCTTCTCTTTCAAGCTGCACAAGCGGTGCCGCTTGACCGCTGCCGATCTCGAAAACCAAGGCTAACGCTCGATCTCGTCGAATTTTCTCTTCGGCGCGAAACTCTAGCTCGTCGAGCTAGCAGGCTGTTGAAAGAGGCGCTCGCCGGCGACCGCCGACCGTGATTCATTGGCTCGGATTGAGATTCGGGGATGGTGCGTGCGCGGCAGGGACAATCGAACGGGCGAGTTGTTCAGCTACGTTGACCTGGAGACGCGGGTGCGGCGTGATCATCCGCTGCGAGCGATCCGGACGATTGTGAACGAGGCAGTATCGGCGCTGGAGCGCCAGTTTGCGGCGCTCCATTCGCCGATTGGGCGGCCGTCGATCCCGCCGGAAAAGCTGCTGCGGGCGATGCTGTTGTAGGCGTTTTATTCGATCCGTTCGGAGCAGCTTCTGATGGAGCGGCTGGAATACGATCTGCTGTTCCGCTGCTTCGTCGGAGGACTCCGTCTGAGACCATTCAGTGTTCTCGAAGAACCGCGACCGGCTGCTGGAAGGCGACATCGCGGCCAAGTTCCTGGCGGCTGTGCTGGCGCAACCCAAGGCCGAGGAAGCTTCTGTCGAGCGATCATTTCTCGGTCGATGCCGCGCTGATCGAGGCCCGGGCCAGCGCAAGACGGCGGCCGCGATGCCGAAGCGGACTTCCGTGGCCAGAAACGCTCGAACGACACCCATGTTTCGACCACCGATCCCGATGCCAGGCTGTACCGCAAGGGCAAAGGCAAGGAGACGAAGCTGTGCTTCATCGGGCATGGGCTGATGGAGAAACCGCCACGGCCTGCTGGTCGACGCCTGTCTGACGCTGGCGAACGGGCATGCCGAACGGATGGCCGCGCTGCACACTGATCGAGCCGTGTGGCGACCGGCCGACAGCGATCACGCTTGGCGCCACAAAGCCTATGATGCAGAAGACTTCGTCAACGAGCTGCGCTCGATGAACGTGACGCCGCATGTTGCGCAGAACATCAGCGGTCGCAGCTCTGCGATCGACGGGCGAACACCCCGGCACGGCGGCTATGCTTCCGCAAGCGCATCGAGAAGGCATCCGACTGGATCAAGATGGTCGGAGGGCCGCCCGTAATCGGTCTGCGCCGGGACGTGCCGCAGCAGAGCAAGTGGCTTGCACGATGAATGACGCGCACAATGCGCCGCCTCAGCAACGCGGGAGGCGGACGATGAAATTCTTCTGTGGACTGGACGTCGGCATGGGCGAGACAGCGATTTGCGGGGTCGACGACGCGGGCAAGGTGGTGTTGGAGACGGCGGTGGTGACCGATCCCGATGCGATCAAGGCAGCACTGAAGCCGTATCTCGGCCGGCTGCGCCGCCCCGGCCACGAGGCGGGGGCGCTGTCGCCCTGGCTGCATCCGGAATTGCTCAAGCGCGGCGTGCCAGGCGGTCTGCCTGGAAACCTTCCCCGTCCGCACGGCGCTGAAGGCGCAGCGCAACAAGACCGACCGGACGGACGCGCTGGGCCTGGCGCATTTGACGCGCACCGGCTGGTTCCGCAAGGCGCTTATCAAGAGCGAGGCCTGCTACCGGCTGCGGCTATTGCTGACGCACCGGCGCAATCTGAAGCGCAAGAGTCTGGATCCGGAGAATGCGATCCGGCATTCGCTGAAGCTGTTTGGCATTCGCCTGAGCCATGTCGGCTGCGGCGGATTCGCGCAAGTCGTGCGCGAGGCGGTGGCGGGCGATACGCTGGTCAGCGAGCTGATCGACGCCGTGGCTGAACGCGCGCGCCGCACTGTGGAAGGAGTACTGCCGGCTGCACGATCTCGTGGTCAAGCTGGTGGCGAGCCATGAATTGTGCCGGCGCTTCATGCAGATTCCCGGCGTCGGCCCGGCAGCAGCCCTGAGCTCCATGACGTCGGCCGACGATCCCGCACGCTTCAAGAGGTCGCGCGATGTGGCGACCTATTTTGGCTTGACGTCGCGGCGCTGGCAGTCCGGCTCGTCGATCGACGTGCAGGGGCGGATCAGCAAGGCGGGCGATGCCGACGTGCGGCGGGCGCTCTACGAAGCGGCAAGCGCGTTGCTGACCCGATTCAAGCGCAAGGACAAGGTCAAGATCTGGGGGCTTGCGATCGCCAAACGCACGAGCCGCCGCAAGGCGACCGTTGGCGTGGCACGCAAGCTTGCGGTCATCATGCATGCGATGTGGGTCGATGGCACATTTTATTCTGGCGCTCGGGCTGCATCCCCAGCGGACGTGAGCGCACGTGCCGCCGCCAAGGACCGCAAGCTGCTCGGAGCCCATACATGACAGAGCGCGAACTGATTGCAGAGCAATGACCTGATGGGCGTACGGCTTTAAACACGGAGCTCCGCGACAGCGGAAGAGACCTGGAGCAGATCAGCGATGACGGAACGCACGCTACCTTGCCTGTGGCCACGCACCTGACGTGCAACGTGGACCACGCCGGAGTCCCTCTGGTGTGGCTCCGTCATGCCGATGGAAGATTGCGCCGCGACGGCATACCCGCTGCCTTGCTGCAGCGACCTTACGTCGTCGATGAGCGCGGAAGAGTGCACGGCGCACCGGGACTCGCGGCTGAGGTGGCGCATCGCGGTCAAGCGTGGCGCAGAGGGCCTTGTCGCAAACGAGAAAGGAAGCGAGAATGGGTGAGATCAAGCAGACGACACTACCGATTAAGAGGGCAAGATAGAACCCGCTTCCGTGGCCGTGATCGCGTCGGATGAGCCTTTACCTTCACTGCCGCCGCCTACAATCTAGTGCGGCTGTCCAAGCTGATCGCGGAGGCCGGCTGATGGCCAAGGTGCCCGGCTTCGCCAAGGCCTTTGCCGGCCGCTGGCGCATCGTCGAAATGGACAACTGGGACAGCGACTTCCTCGATCTTGTCGAAGAGGCGCATCTCACCTTCGAGGGCAAGTCCGACGGTGAAATTGCTTTCGGTGCACTGAAAGGCTTTCTCGACGTCCGCTACGGCGCGCGAGACGGTTCGGCGCGGAGTTCTCGTGGGAAGGTCAGGACGAGAATGACCGGTCCGCGGTCACGAATGGGTTATTATCCGCACCGCCGGCAGGCTCGCTGGCCACTTCTACATACACAACGGCGCCGATTCGGGCTTCGTTTGCGAACGCGACTGAGTTCTTCAACAGCCTGCTAAATTTAGGGCGTGCACGAGCACATCCTGTCCCGACAACAGGGATGCGTCCGCACATCGCGTCGTCCCAAGAGTGGCGATCCCACATCAATCGGAGCCTCTACTCCTCGCAGAACAGCATCGCAGTCCGGCTCACGCTTTGTTCGGCCGGACCGACGGACAATCATTTGTACTGCCGCTCCGTCCACCATGGAAAAAAATCCGGCATGTCGGCTGAAACCTTATCCTTGAACACCGGGGGCCGCTTTTCCAAGAACGCAATCACGCCTTCTTTGGAATCCGCGGAAGCGCCCCGTGTATAGATGGCGCGGCTGTCGATTTTGTGGGCTTCCATGGGATCATCGGCACCCAGCATGCGCCACATCATCTGCCGGATCAGTGCGATCGATATAGGTGCGGTCTTCTCGGTGATCTCGCGGGCGACTGCCCGCGCCGTGGGCAGCAGTTGATCGGGCGTCACCACCTTGCTGACCAGCCGGCCGGCGAGCGCTTCCTCCGCCGAGAATACCCGCCCGCTGTAGCACCACTCCAGCGCCTGCGCGATGCCGACAATGCGCGGCAGGAACCAACTTGAGGCCGCCTCTGGCACGATGCCACGCTGGGAGAACACAAAGCCAAAGCGCGCGGCTTCAGATGCAATACGGATATCCATCGCGAGCGGTATGGTGAGACCCATACCGATCGCCGGCCCGTTCACTGCGGCGATTATGGGCTTCAGGCATTTGAAAATTCGCAAGGTCAGCCGGCCACCGCCGTCGCAAACGTGGGGATCGCTGTAATCCACCGTGCCATTGGGTAGTCGCTTCACCGGCCCACGCTGCGCTTCGATGTCAAATATGTCGGCGCCTACGGAAAGATCGGCACCTGCGCAGAAAGCGCGGCCTTCGCCGGTAACGATCATGGCCCGGACATCATCATCGTTCTCGGCCCGATCGAAGGCGTCCACCAGCTCCCGGTGCATGGTGGCGCTGAAGGCATTGAGCTTCTCCGGCCGGTTTAAGGTAATTGTGAGGATCTGCTCGGCGAGCTCATATTTGATTGTCTCGTAGGCCATGGGGTTTCCTATTCTGGATGAACAGCAGGGCTCAGGTCAGTGCTGGCCTGTTTCAGTGTTTCGGCCAACGATTCCTCGAATATTTCAAGGCCTTGATTTAGTGTCTCAGTGTCGATCGTGAGTGCAGGCAGGAATTTTACGACCTGATCAATGGGTCCGCATCGCTCGACAATCAATCCTTTCTCAAATGCCTTGCGTGTCGTAGCCTCTGCGACTTCGGCCATTTGGCAATCAAACCCCAACGCCATGCCCCGCCCTCGAACAGCACAAATGTTTCCATGGTCTGATGCAATGGCCTCTAGTCGGCGCCGCATCAGTGCTCCCATACGCTGGACCCTCTCCGAGAAAGTACGGCTCCGCCAATAAATATTCATTGCTGCGGTTGCAGATACGAGTGCAAGGTTGTTTCCCCGAAACGTGCCCGTGTGTTCTCCTGGCTGCCATGCGTCGAACCCTTCTTTGATCAACAACATTGATAATGGGAGACCGTACGCACTTAGCGATTTCGACATTACGACAATATCTGGTGATAACTCTGCGAACTCGAAGCTAAAGAAGTCTCCCGTGCGACCACAACCCATCTGGATGTCGTCAACTATGAAAAGGGCACCAATATCTTTTGCAATGGCCTGAATTGACTGCAACCATTCTCTGCCAGCTATATTTATACCACCTTCCCCCTGCACAGTTTCGACGAGAATGGCAGCCGGACAATCGATGCCACTGCTCTCGTCCATCAATACCTTTCGCAGGTAGTCAGCCGTATCAACACCTGGTCCAAGATAACCATCATAGGGCATGAGAGTTGCGCCAGACAAAGCAACGCCGCTGGCTGTGCGGTAATAGCGATTACTGCTTGCGGCAATCGCTCCTAAACTCATGCCATGATATCCTCGCGTGAATGAAATGACGTTTTGACGTCTCGTGACTTTGCGTGAGAGCTTTAAAGCTGCCTCGATAGCGTTAGCACCTGTTGGTCCCGTGAATTGAAACCGGTATTGCAGATCCCGCTTCCGGAGTATGACAGAGCTGAAAGTCTCCATAAATTCGAGCTTTGCAGGAGTGGCCATGTCAAGCCCGTGGACTACGGCATCCGATGCTAGATACTTAGTAATAGCAGCTTTTATCTCGTGATTGTTGTGGCCGTAGTTCAACGTTCCAGCACCGGAAAGGAAGTCAATGATCTTTCGACCACCGTCCGTTAGCAGAATGGAGCCGCGCGCTCGACTGAAAATAGCCGGAAACGAACGTGAGTACGAGCGGACGTTCGATTCTAACGCGTCAACGTTCTGCATTTCACGCGACTCGCTAATCACCCCACCCATGATCGCCTCCTCCATAAGCTATTCAATTAACAAGCACCCTTCTCAGGTTGCGTGAGCTGTGGACATAGAACGTGCCTCGCATCTTGGAGGGGCCTTATGTTTCACGAGGCGCGTCTCCCAGAGCGGCGTCAGTCACTTACCTGAGAACGGGGAATAACGAACCTACCAACGCCAGTAGTATCGAATATGTCCTGGTCGTCGGAGCAATTGCCGAGAACAAGCCTTTGTCGTCTGGCCGCATCCAGGGCCAAGGACCGCTACTGCGCTCTCGTCCATGAACAGCGATCGGTTTGAGCAGGCGGTCGCCACCAGCAGTGCTTCCTCCTTGCCCAGCGAGCTTACACTCTGGTCCGGGAGACGGTTCTTCGCTCAGCGCTCGCTCCAGGTTGCCTTCGACAAACCGCCCCTTGGTCCGGTAGGCCGTCGAACCGCCAACCCCAACACTTGCAGCGATGTCCTCGTCGCTGACGCCGGCGTTGGCAGCCAGCAAGATCTAGGCTCGCTTGAGCTTGCGCGCCCCCTGCTTGCCGCCGCTCACGAGGTGCATGAGTTCTGCGCGCTCGATTTGGCTCGATCCGACCCGATAGCGTACATTCATCCGTGCCTCCTCGTGTTAAGGCACGGATCACCAGCTGAATCGGATGGCCGGCGTGAGTCGTTCGGGAAGAACCTTCACCACCAAGCAGGGCCAATATATGGCCTATATCCACCTGTACACGCGGTTACACCGCGGTCCCCCGGCCGAAACCGACATGCAGGAATACTTCCGCGGCAGCTCGCCATCGGTTCATCAGATGGTGCTGCTGACGCTCGAACGGGCAGGACTCATCCGAAGGCAGCCGAGGGAACCCCGCAGCATCGAACTGCTCGTTGATCCCAACCACTACCGGACCCACTCGGATCCAGCGCTCAACCGGTCAAATTCACTGTGCAGAGGTACTGGACAACGGTTACCTGCGGTCGGACTCGCCGGCAACGTCACTGCTGCAAGCCGCAGTCCCGGCGCTCAAGAAAGCGCTTTTCCGCCAGCGAATGCTGATGCGCGCCAACACGGCTTCTCGAAACATCGAATACAATATCCCTCACCAGAGTGGGTAGTGTCTCCATTCGTTGTTAATGCTGTACAATCAGTTGGCGACTCGCTCTACTCCGACGCCGCTCATCACGATAGCTAAGAGTGCAGCAATGACAAACGTAGTTAACGCGTTGCAAGTCTCACGATTCCTTCATTTGTATGATGATGCCGCCGCCGAAAAAGGCATCAAACTTTCGATAGGGTTCGATTTTAATGAGTATATCTCGATCACGGAGACGGCTCCAAACAAGAGGCGAACATATCCAAATTTCCGGCCAGATCGCTCACCAATCAACACAGGCGAGGGGTATTGGATCATAGGCGTCGATAAGAAGAACGAGCTCGCGCTTACAGATGCTGCTCGACTGTATGACCTTTCTCACAGCAACTTTGCAGAACATCTTCAATCCCTGAAAGCGTTTTACGCTACTCCGGCCATACACGCACATCCTGAGGATCGTTGTACTTGCAGAGCCCCCAGCGCGAAGAAGATGACCGGGAAAGTGGCCTATCACGGGGATCTTTGGATCCGCAGAGACTTTAGAGGACAGGGCCTAGCGAAGATTACAGCAGGAATAGCACACGGTGTATCTTTTGCCATGTGGGCCCCAGACTTCTTATGTTCGCTTGTGGCACGCTTTTCAGTGGATAAGGGGCTCATTGCGCAATACGAAATGCTGCATCATGAACCAGGCGGGTCGATATTGCAGCTGGTGGAAGAGGATATTGTGGACGACGATTGGCTTATTTGGCTTACAGGCGGGGAGTTGAAGGACCAAGTAGAGCGCCACGATAGAACCGAGTTGCTTCTAACCTTATCGTCTTCACCGTCACGAGCGAGCGGTACTTAACACTTGGTGCACGGGCGCAAGGCGGCCAAGACTTCGGGCCGACGACGGATGCTCGCCTCAAGAAGCGCGTTGTCGAGGTCGTGGCCGATATAGACAATGCGGCCTCCGAGATCGTCCTCATCGTCCACTGGGTAGGCGGCGTTCACAGCGAGATACGCCTGCCCGACGCCGGCGCGGGCGGCCGCGTAACAGCACCTACACCAACATCATCGAGGCCGTGCGTCAAGCTGGTGCTGATCCGCCAGCGATGATCAGATTGCCGGCCTCCTCAACCGCAACGGTCTCAAGACGGGCGATGGCAATCGCTGGACCTGCGAGCGCGTCGATCACTGCGCTCGAACTATCAATCCGAGCTTAATCCAAGTTGAAGTTCGCTCTGACCCAAGACAAGGGCCAGAGCATGAAAGCGCACCCGGTTTTCGGAAGAGCAGCTCATCGGGATTTTGAAGGAGCACGAGGCTGGCGTTTCCGATCTGCGCCGGAAGCACGGCGTCAGCGAGACGCTAGTATCTACAAATGGAAAGCCAAGTTTGGCGGGATGGAGGTCTCGGAGGCCAAGCGGCTGAAGATGCTGGAGGACGAAGAACACGCGGCTGATGCGGCTGCTGTCCGACGCCATGCTGGACAACGCGGCGCTGAAGGACCTATTGGGAAAGAACTGGTGACGCGCGCGGCCAAGCGGAAAGCTGTCGCGCATCTCATGGATGCCTACGGGATGAGCGAACGGCGGGCGTGTAAAGCCATCGGCTATTGCCGCATGACCATCAGATACCAGACGACCCTGGCGGCTGATGCCGCCCAGCGGCAAAGCATGAGGGCGATCTCCCAGGAGCGCAGTCGCTTCGGCTACGGCGCTTGCATCTTCTGCTAAGGAGGAAGGGCTATCTGGTCAGCCACAAGAGGCTCTTCCGGCTCTACCTGGAAGAGAGGCTCGCGGTTCGGCGCCGTGGCGGCCGCAAGCGGGCGATCGGGACGCGGGCGCCGATGTGGCGCCGAATGACCGCTGATCGCCCGACTTCGTATCGAGTCAGCTCACTGACGGCCGCCGCTTCCGCATCCTGACCGTTGTCGACGATTGCACGCGCGAGTGGCTGGCGTTGGTGGCCGACACCTCGCTTTCGGGCATCCGGGCGGCACGGAAATTGGAGCGGCTGGTGATTGAGCGCGGCAAGCCGAAGATGGTGGTCAGCGACAACGGCAGCGAGTTCACCAGCTACGCCAACCTGACCTGAGTCTATCAGAGCCGCGTCGCATGGCATTACATCGCGCCCGGCAAGCCCATGCAGAACGCGTTCATCGAGAGCTTCATGTACAGACGGCCCCGATGCAATGGATTTTGGCAGCACTTCGGATCACGGTCCGGTGCGTTCACGTATACGGCCTGTTAGTGCGACCGATGCCATGGCCGCTGGCCTTGATGGAGATCGCGGATCGAGGCCTCATCAACCGGTCGCGCTTGTTGTGCTTAAAGCTCTTCGGGCTTGCTCGATCCGCAGCTCCGCCGGTTTCCTTCATGCTGTCATTTGTCCTCACATCTTTCAGGTGGCAGGATACGCGGCAGCTCAGGCCGCGAACTTAGGCCGATAGAATTCCCCGGTCGTCATCATCGCCCAGACGATCCGAGCTAACTTGTTGGCAACAGCGATAGCGACGACCAGGGGCCGACGTCGTTCGAACAGAGCTTCGATCCAGCTGCCTCCGACCCGCGAGCATGCTTTTGGAAACTGAACGACGTTCGGCGCTCCGATGACAGGCAAGTGTCTGAGATAGGAATCGCCCTGTTTCGATATCCGGCCGAGCCGGTCCTTCCCGCCGGTGGAATTCTGCTTAGGCGTCAGGACCAGCCGCCGCGAACTCTCGTTCGGAGCGGAACATGGTCGGGTCCGGCACGGTCGCGGCGAGGGCCGTGGCCGTTATGAGGCCGATGCCGGAAATCGACTGGGATTACTCTCTGGATGTGAGCCAGCTCCCGTTCGATAACATCAATCTGGAGCGGGGCCGTCTTTCCTATCAACGGACTGCTGCGGGGCGAATTATTGAACAAGACGCTGTTCACTTCGCTGGCCCAGGTCCGCGTCACACTCGGATGTTGGCGGGCCGTTACAACAACACACGACCGCACTCGCAACTCGGATGGAAGACCCCATCCGAGTTCGCCATCACCTGCCAACCGCGCCGGGATCTGGCGCTGCGCTATGCCGAAGGCTCCGCGCCAGCTCCCGTCTCTCGTTCCGCCCAACCGGGCAAATCCAACGGCTTGAGCGAACTCAGGATTGGATAAAACCTAGGGGCAAGGTCACTTGGATCTTCGCCCGCGCCGCTCTCACAACGTCGGCTGCTCGATACATGACGGAACCGGCGCCGCTCAACCCAAAATACCCCGCAGGATCGCATCCCGACCAGCAAAACCTCTTCTCATCAACCAATAGCCAGATGGGTGTTCCGATGCACGATTGTAGACCTCAGCAATGAAGCTGTTGATGCGGCGGCGGGCGTAGTTGATGTCGAAGGCTCTGCCGTTGATCTCTTCGGTTCTTGAGGGCTTCATGAAGTTCTCGGCCTTGGGGTTGTCGAAGGGATTGCCAGGTCTGCTCATGCTAATGATGATACCGTGTTCTTCGAGCCGCTAGCGATAGCCGCTAGAGGCGCCTTGGGCGCCGCGATCGGAATGATGGATCAGGCTGCCGCTGACCTTTCGGCATTCACCACCAGACCCTGACGCCTGACGGCCGCTGCGGCCCATCAGCGAAGTGGCGGCAGTCTCAATGAGGTCCGCTCCGTGGTGCGAAGCGGGCTCGACTTGCTCGCGTTGAGTTCTTCGCATTTTGACCCGAATGAGACTGGCGCGGGACTTCTGTCCCGCGCTTAGGAACACGGCGGCTCGCCAAGTGCAATTGCTCGCAAAGGTGCTGAACGACAGATTGACCCGATCGTCAGTCTTGATCTGCTTTTCCTGCTACCATTTGTTATCCGACTAGGTAGCACACATGAAATTGGGGGGACGCGATTGGACCGCCCCACCAGATGCCGAGCGGCACTCGCCTCGACCGCCGCTTTTGACCGATGCTGTCGAAAAAGTCTTTTGCGGGTAACAAGCGAATTTTCTAAAGCTCCTGATGCGTTTCGTGCGCGGCGACGTGAGGGACCACATCGTGTCTTAGAAAAACGACAATGGACCTTCGTATCGGCACTACAGAGCAACGCAGCGGCGGAGTAGTCCAAAAATCACCATTTGCGAGATTTTTGGCGTCGTTCGACTTTCGACTTTTTCGACAGCATCGGCCCAGAACGGCCTAATGCGAGACGTCCGCTTCTCATGATCGTACAGTAAGGCTGCCCTAAATTCAGTTTTGAGCGTGGCCCCGTCAGTTAAGCTGTATCACAGGCTGGGCCAGTTGTAGGCGTCGGTGACTGAGAGACCAACGCGCTCCCGCCTGAGACGAGAGGGAGCGTGCCATGATCGACCAGCCTGATTTCGATTCATATTCAATCCAAGCACGTATCTGCCTTGGCGTTGCGATCTTCGGCGCTGCCCTCCTCGTGTGCTGTGGCGATGACGAGCGTCTACCTCGCGTGCCGCAAGCGGCTGCCTGAGAGCTCCACTTCAGTTTGTTCTGGCGTCGCTCCTATCCCGGGTGCATAATGGTTCCATCACCGTACGGCACCGTTGCTTCGGGCGGTGATGAGAACGCCGGTTGCGCTCCCGCCCAATTCACGTCGGGAAAGGAGAGTGCTGACGTCGCCGGGCCTATAACCTGAAGAATGAGGCCGCCTCAGTTGGCGGCCTCTTTCGTTCTCGTGATCCTGCTATGTCATCTGCTGGGCCGTCTGTAGCCATAGAAGCGGTGCTTGAGGCAAAGGCGCTGGATCAGATCGCGCAGTTCGCACTGATCCGCCTCATCGTCGCATCCGGCGAGGCGCCGGTAATAGGTCGCGCGCGGCAGCCCTCAGAGCCTGGACAGCCGCTGCACATCGGCTTGTGAGCCGGTTGCTTCTATCGCTATGGCTTCGATGATGCGGATGCGAGCTTGCCTTGCGTGATCGGCCGCTCCAAGGCGCAAGGCTTTTCGAAGAAAGTTGTTGTTCAGCTGCTCGACCAACTGCTGCAGCTCAGCGACGCGCACGTGGGCCTGAGCGAGCGCAGATCGCTTTTTTCCATTTTCCGGTGGCGGCTTGAGCCCGCGCTTGAGATTCAATTCCCCTGGCCAATGGGCCTTCCACGCCTTGATCCAGTCCTGCAGAAGCTTGCGGGATATCCAAGCTTGCGGGCCAAAGGCAGAACGCCTTCGCCTCCTTCAGCGCGCTTGATCGCCCTCAGTTTAAACACCGTCGGAAATTGACGGATCTTTCCCTTCGCTGCCACAGGTCATCCGGGAAATGCTTGTCAGAAATTATGGTGTCTCAGTCCAGGGGTGCAGTCCAATAGCGTCAACTACCAATACAGGCAATTGAATTAGATAACAGGACCATGTCATTCGTCGGTTCGATGGGTCGTTGGGCCAGTAAAACGTCACCAAGAAGTTCGAGTATGCAACATCGAGCACAATCTGTTGTCGCCAGACAACGAGTACAGGAACGTCGTCGCAAGGCGCCCTCGTCGAGGTCGTCGGTGACTGCGAAGAGTCGACCGTTCAGGAACACTGCTCTCCTTTGCGACCCGGCGCCCTGAACACGGTAGCGAGGATAATCTAATTCAGAGGTAGATACGACATGCGGCGCAGTGATGATATGAAGCTTGGACTGTTCCTCGGTCAGGCGGGATATAATGAAGGTGCATGGCGCGATCCGAGCGTGCCAGCAAACGGCGGAGTGGATATCGACCATTATGCTCATCTGGCAGAACTTGCCGAAGGCGCGGCATTTCACTTCGTATTTCTCGCCGACAGTCCAAGCGTAGCAGAACACGATGACGCAAGCATAGCTCGTGTAGGCCGAAACGATAGCTTCGAGCCAATCACACTGGTCGCGGCGCTTTCATCGAGAGTACAAGACATTGGCTTTGTCGCGACCGCGACCACGACGTACTATCAGCCTTATCACCTTGCACGCATGCTCGCCTCACTTGACCACCTATCGCGGGGACGTGCGGCCTGGAACATTGTCACCTCGGGAGGTAGGTTCGAAGCTCCAAATTTCGGCGAGACGGAGCTTCCAGATCATGACAGTCGCTATGCTCGAGCAAGAGAATTTGTGAAAGTTGTAAAGGGTCTTTGGGACACGTGGGAAGACGATGCTTTCATTCGCGACAAGCAAAGTGGCATTTTCGTTGACACCACGAAACTGCATTTGCTTAACCACCGAGGGGATCACCTGTCAGTCAGGGGCCCCCTGAACATCGCTAGGCCGCCGCAAGGGTATCCCGTCTTGGTTCAGGCTGGCGCGTCCGAGGCCGGAATTCGCTTCGCTGCAGAATTCGGTGAGGTCGTATTCACTGCCGAACCGATACTGGAGAACGGAAAACGAAACTACACAACTCTCAAAGAGAAGGCGCGCGCACTTGGGCGGGACGACGATCAGGTGCTAGTCATGCCCGGCATCATCCCGATCGTTGGGAGAACGCAGCAAGAGGCGTCTGATAAGCTTCAAAGGCTGCAATCGTATACGCATTTGGATGTGCAAATTGGACTGGCCGAACGTTGGCTGGGGTTTGTCACCGACCTGCGTTCATTGAATCTCGACTCATTGGTCCCCGACACTTTACCGCAAACGAATTTCATCCAAAGCCGCCAAAAGGTCCTCCTCGAGCTGGCCGCGCGCAAAAAATTCACCTGGAGACAACTGATCCGCTTGGTATCGGACAGCCGTGGCCATCTGATGGTTGTCGGAACGCCGGACGAAGTTGCCAACGCTATGGTGGATACATTTGATCAACGTGCGGCTGACGGATTTAACGTAATGCCGTCGACCTTTCCAAGCGAACTCAAGGATTTTGTCGAGTGCGTAATTCCCGAATTGCGCCGACGAGGCAAATTTAGATCCGGATATTCCGGACAAACACTAAGAGAGAACCTCGGTCTCAAGAGGCCACTCAATCAGTTCACCTAGGCAGGTGTAAGATTGATCGGGATGGGGGACCCTTGGCCCCCTCTCCCATCGACGGGCATACGGGGCCCGGAATATAGAGGCGGGGAAGCGAAAGCCTGGTGAACGCTGGGTGTCTGGATCCTCTGGGTTAACCGGCCACGACGGCCGTTGCGAATTTCGCTACGGGGCGTCGGCGCAGTTCCGTAAAGCAGTTTTGACGGCAAATCGGCCGATTGGGCCAGGGCTGAAGGATCCGAGGGTTTGGGAGGAAGTCATCAGCAAGCTTCGTAATTCGCTCGGAGGTTGTTTTTTCAGAAGGCGTGCAAGCACGCCCGGCCCACGCAAATTCGTACTAAGCACCGCAAGGCCGCGCGAAAATCAGCCTACGCGAGTGGGCCCATGCTTAGGCCTACAACACCTCAAAAGAATGTACCGCCGAACCACAATGATGGCTTCACCGCGCTTCAATTGGCATCCCCCTCCACGGCGGTCTCGGTTTGCGCCATAAATCAGCAGATTCGGCTTGGTCCCGAAAAACATCTTGAAGCTCCAATCTAGCCGATCGGGGCATTGATGGCCACGCTGTGACGTTTCGGATACGATCGTTCCGTCAGGTCTTGAACCGTTCAGGAAACAAGCCAGGGGCGGCAAATTCACCGACCGGTAAACGGCCACTAGGCTGTTCACGCTGCAACAGGCCAGTCGGCAAATGTGCACCGTCGCCCTTGCGTCCAACGGCAATCGCGATCTCAACTGCGAAACCTTCGGGCACTTTAAGCACGGTGCACGCCTTTTCCAAGTCAAATCCACTCATGCCGTGTGCGGCCCAACCTGCGGCCGTTGCCCGATTGGCAAAATTGGCCCAGGCAGCACCGCTGTCGAAGGAATGCGTGCGCGAGAATTGCGACTCGGTCTTCCCCGGTGAGATGAAGTCATTCCTTGACAACAAATAGATCAATGCCGCCGCGTCTCGCGCCCAACCCTGGTTGAACTCGATCAAAGGGGTAAGAAAGGCTTCGAATTATGACTGACCGCGCAGGGCATAGAGAAAGCGCCATGGCTGGGAATTAAAGGCGGACGGGGCCCACCGCGCGGCCTCGAAGAAGGTGTTCAAAACTCCTACCGGGATCTGATCCTGCGTGAAGCCACGCGGTGACCAGCGATCCACGAAGATTCGGTCTGCGGGATATTCGGAGACACGGATTTTGGAGCCAAGCTCTTGAATGATCACTCGCCGTCTCCTTCGTCTTTTTGGCGTTGGGCAGCGCCCGCCTGCGGTATCAGTCGAAATAATCTGGCAGGTTGAAAACGCATCCTAGAAGCGATCCGCGCGAATTGAAGTCTAGACTGTCGGCGATTTGCCGGCCGCGAGATAGCGCGCGCCAATGGTTGTCGGAGTTACACGCCTTCACCACCACGACATTGATATACTATGGTGCATCGTTTTCAGCTCAAAGTTGTTGGCTTTCACAGCGAGTTTGTCGTCCGAGGCTCTATCACAAGCGGGATAGTCGATTGGCGCTGAGGAACGGTATGTTCTGGCCTGGCACGCGACCACGACGTGCGGACCTTTTTTGGTAGAGGATGTCACGGGGTGGCGCCTCGGCCAAATCCGTCACCTGCGAGATCGATTTCCATGTTTTCGCTGCCCCACGATGCTCATACATCCAATTGAAGTCGCCTGGTAGTTTGAGATATGCTCCTCGTGGATGCAGCAAAAGCGCAGACACTCGACCCTCCTCAATCGCGCCGGCATATCAGGCCAGGCGGGTCGTGCAGGCCATCTGCGGATTGGCGGGAATATCGAGTTCGATTTCACGCGAGACCTCGACGACGGCTTCTCGGTGATGGCCATTCTCGAACAACGCGTATTTCAACGCTTCGGCGCGATTCGCGAACAGCCCGCCAAAAATACCGTTCCGTTCGCGAGCAACCCAGTCGCCACGACGATTTCTGCCGATAAACACAGTCGGTGTTACGCGGCTGCAGGAATGAGGTTCGACGAGCTTCACGTTCGTAATCCTTCCTTGGCCGACGCCTCCAAATTCTGTTGGGTCATTTGTCGCAGATCGTCGACTTACCGCGATCAAAGATCTGTCCCGTCGTCGAATATGGACTCGACGGTAACAACATCCTGATCTCAGAAGAGCATGGAACACCTCGTGGCGAATGTTCAGCGGCTCGGTAACTGGAGCGTCTGCGCGCCTTCCCGAAATTCGTGATCTTCCTGGATAGCACGCGCGCCGCATGCATGCGTGAGGAGGCTTTTCTATCGCGCACCATCGCTCGACCAGTTCCTCGGGGCGGGAGGCTCGGCGAGAGAAATACCGAGAACGGGGCGCTCCTTGCGTGATTTGTCTGCGAAGCTGTCCATTGCGCCGGAGTATTCTGTTTAAAAAGCGATAATGATCTCCTTCGGTTGGTGAAGTTCGCGGCAATCGCGTAATTGATGATCCCCGTTATGACAACGCGTCGTCGCCATTGGGATCAATCGAGTAAGCGTCATCGTTAGCTCCTGGAGCGATCGGTACTCTTTGGCGACGGCTCATCCTTCCTGATCCTAGCAATCGGCGTGCCATTTGCGGCATCCGCTGCGCGCCGATTGGACGAGAAAAACACGCGTGCGTACAACTTCCCCGTGGAATGCCTATGCCGCTCTTGTCGGCTTTCTAACGTGAGGGTCTTCGATCGGACATAGATGGCTCAACGAAGATGGAGGAAGATGATGCCGGTCGGCTCTCGTGCGCTGAGAATGACGGGCCCTGTGGTGTGTTCACTATGACGCGCTCGGCATCGTGCATCACCTGGCATCAGACGTCTCGCGATCCCATGGTGCCGCGCAGCAAAGGCCGTTGATGGTCAAGCCGAAAGACGTTGAGACCGCGATTGAGATCGACATTCCAAACATATACGCGGAGATTCTAGCCACGAGATATTGGAGAGCAAGGATCGGTGCATTAACACCTGCTCAGTGAGGATTGTATTAAGGCTCGGCCAACGGGGGCGATCGTAGCCAACTACGGGCGTCGCGCCGAGTTCGATGTCGGGGAGGAGAACTTCGCGTTAGATGCGACGTTTCTTGTTCTGGCCGTGGCACTATTCCTCGGGCGCACCCCCGCGAAAGCTACTTATGAAGCTCACCTTCACTGTGAAACATTCGCGCGGCATTCAACCCACTGGCTCTAGACCTGCCCGCCGGCCCACGATCTAGAGGCCGATCAATCCCGCTGCAGATGACATCAAGTCATTAGGGTGAGTCTGCCAAAGACGCTCGTGCTACCTCAATGGCAAGAGGAGCGCCGATAGCTTCAATGCCAACAAGCGCAACTAACTGCGCCGATGCGAAATCGTGCGGGCTCGAGAATTTAGATCGCTTCTTCCGGTATTCGGCGTCTCTATGGCATCGAGTGGATCTGAAACCTAAGAATGCGTTGCCCTTACTTCAAGTCAGCATGAACAGCGTAGACTCGCATTCTCGTCGGAACTGCGTCTCCATCGGAAAACAAGAAACGCGACGCGAAGTTGAACGAGGATTGAAGCGCCTTCACTAATTGATCCCATACTTGGATCGCGTATTAGGAATGGTCTGAAACGTCCAGGCGCGGGTGATCCAGCGCGTCCGGATCAATGACTTTCGATGAAGGGTCGGTGCCGTCTTCCTGAGAATGTCGTTCCATTGCTGCCTGGACATTTGAGTTGGAACGTCGTAACCAGCCTTCCACGCATCTAGAAAGCGTTCAGGGGTGAAGTTCTGCTCATGGCGAGCCTCCACGTAGCAATATTCGGAAAATAGCCCCTCCGTGTCGACCGCATCCATTATTTCCGCAACTGAAGTTTCAATTCTCTTGAGATCGGATACTTCACGTTTCACCATTTCCTCCATCTCAAGCTGAAGTTGATCTCGTCTTAAGTCTCTAACATTCCAGATAATTGTCAGGAAGCCGTACTCTTTGAGAATTCGGTGAGCTTCTCTGAACATCTTGGATGGATCAACAAGATGATACACGTTAGCAAGAAGCACCCAATTTACCGAATCGTCGAGCAATGGGCACGACTCGGCGGTACCTGAAACCCACTGGAATCGAGTCTCATGGGGAGCTAGGTGCCGGGCAACAGCGCGCATGGCGCCACTGGACTCGACAGCATAGCCATTAACTTTTTGGCTGCCGAATGATCGTAGCAGATTGCCGGTGCCAGCGCCAAGTTCGGCGACCAGCGCATCACCAAAGACGCTGGTAACGGTTCGGGTTAGCGAAGCTAGTACGATCCCGGAACATGGGAGCCGTTTGCCGTATTCGGTTGCATTGATGCTGAAATGGCTTTCCCTCGCCGCAAGGCGGTTCGAAGCTTCTGGCATTGAAACTCCGTTGATCAGCCACTGGAAGCTCCCGTTCAAAACGAGTTCGAAGCGCGAAGGCAGGGAGAGATGGTGGCTGGTAGAGCGTCTCCAAAATGAGTACGGTGGTGAGAAGTTTTAATTGTAGCTCCGCGCGGGAGAGTATCTAGGCGTCCTCCAGAATGAATTCGTCACTCCTTACAGCTCGACCACTCATCTGCGGGTAATATGCGGTTCAAAGTGGCAACCAGACCTGTGCAATAGAAGGGGTCTGGTTCGCGGTCCCTTTCGCGCGTGAGCAAGAATCGCTGACGGGCGCGGGAAGCAAGCGCGAAATTTTGTCTGGAGCCTCCTTGGCATCGCGGTATCCGAAGGGGCCGGAGATCGACAGGCCCGGTGCACATAGGCTTTGGGAATTCTGCGAGCTCTGGGGATCGTGCGGGAGATTCCATCCTACATTTCCATAAGGGAGGAGAAGTCGCTGCAGGAGCACACCCGGGCTCTTAGGCCTTCCGCGAGTCCCTGTATCGATCGTGGCCGTTTGCGAGAAAAGACTGTGGTTGATGTTGCGGTAATTGTCAGTCGATCGTTTCCATCTGTTCTTCATCAGCGGCAACTACTAACGGTGGTAGTTGACTTCGGCGTGCTTTGTACCTCGTTATGGAAGACGTCACTGATGCTAACGCCGCTCACCGCGCCGGGTACACAACGAAGTCTGCTGCGTGAAGACAACGATAGTTCCAATGATCGCAGCTCGGCGCTAGGAGGATCTACCAGGCCCGCGATACCAGCTCAGCTTGAGGAGTTCAAAGCATGCGATGCCGCTCAGGGCTGGCTTCGCGAGCTTACTCCACTCGAGCGCGGCCTAGCCTATCGAATTCGGTAGCTGCCCGAGTGACCTCGCCGAGGTTAACCTTGGGTGAGCTACCAAGGCGTCCACTACCAAGGCGTCCACTGAGCTCCACGCAGCCCGGGCGGATTTCGTCAAAACGCGTGACCTGCCTTCCCATTTAAACGGTCCGGTGCGCATTTGTGGCGGACCGAACGGAGACTGAAATGCAAATGCAGCAGCATACCGCGAATGATGGTCGCTCGACCGGACATTTTCGGAATACCGCGTATATGGTCAATAAAAGCCGCCCGTATTTCGATGCGGCGTATGACGCTGGTCTCATGGCCGTCCATGGACGTTCGACGACCGGACGCGCCTTTGTTTTGGGGGCAGGTCCACTTGACGGTCGACCGGAGATAATCGATTTCGTGCGATGCTCATACCTAGGGTTAGACAACCATCCTGCAATTGTCGCTGGCGCGATCGAGGCAATCGAGGCGCATCAGTCGTTGCACTGGTCGTGCGCACGAACGCGGCTCAATTTTGATCTTTTAGCAGAGCTTGAAGACGCCCTGTCGGAGATGTTCTGTTCACGTGTAATTACTTGTTCTACCGTCATGCTCGCCAATCTAGGCGTGATGCCTCTCCTTGCTTCGGGCCAATTGACCGGCGGAAGGAAGCCGGTCGTCGTCTTCGATCGCATCGCGCACATATCGCTTGCCTACCACAAACCGGTCGTCGCTGATGAAACGCAAGTGGAAACGATTTCGCACAACGACATCGATGCCCTTGAGCGCTTGTGCCGCGAACATCCAGTGGTTGCCTACGTATGTGACGGTGTTTACTCCATGGGAGGGAACTCGCCCATCGAGGAGCTGCGCCAGTTGCAGGAACGATATGGTCTGTTTCTCTATATCGACGATGCTCACGGCATATCGATCTTCGGGCGGAAAGGCGAAGGATTTGCTCGTTCTCAATTTCCGCCGGTACTAGGTGACCGGACAATCATAGTAGCTTCCCTGGCAAAGGGCTTCGGGGCATCGGGTGGCATGGTGATGCTCGGAACGGCCGACCACGAGGCGCTGTTTAGACGGTACTCCATTCCATATGCGTTCTCGGTGCCACCCAACCTAGCGGCGGTTGGCGCGGCGCTTGGCTCTTGTAAGATTCACCGCTCGGCAGAGCTCGACGAACGGCAGAGGCGGTTGGCGCAACGGATTAAGTTCTTTGATCGTCGTGTTGCGACCGCTGAGCAAGGCAATTCATTTCCAATCAGAATGATCGCAATAGGATCGGAGCCCAAGGCAATTGCAGTCGCTAGAGAGCTTCTCGACGCCGGCTTCTATACTTCGGTCACGTTCTTCCCGACTGTTGCGCAAGGAAAAGCAGGGATTCGGGTGTGCATTACGGCCGCTCATGAAGAACGCGATATAGAACGTCTGTGCGATTGCATTTTGGAATGGGTGCCGGACACGGCCAAGCCACGCAGGGAAAGGCTCTCTCCTGAGGTGATGACGGAGAGTCAGTGAGGAAATTCATGGAGCCGCCCTGTGCGACCAGGTTATCTCTCCTGCGGACATCGAGGACACAAGCTCACCAAACCCGTTTTCCGTCGGTGCACTTTAGGAGAGCATGCGATATCTGGGGCATTGGTCGAGGCTCAGACACCAGTATTGCGCCCCCGAGCGACGAGCGTTGGTCGCTCGACGCGACACACCCAAGGGAGCATCAAGAGCGCGTCTATTGTCAACACGATGGAATGCTCAAGCGTTGCGTGGCGCTAGAATTGTCTGGCAGTTTCGATCGTAAGCTCACCTTATTGCATGTTCGAGTACCGTGCAGTCAAAGTCCTCTACGAGAGGATGTGCCCGGCCAGTGCGCTCGAGGACCCGGTACCGTTTGCTGCATCGGGCAACGACAATGATATTTCCCCTGACTAGCGCCCCCCCTTTGCTTTCTTGGCGCAGTGGGATCGCTCGTCATGCCATTGGAGAGGCTTTGACGACTATGATCGCACCACAAAACAGCCGTTGTCGAACCAACGAGCGCATTGCTCTCGTGACCGGAGGAGCGCGCGGGATTGGACTGGAGATCGTCCGTCGGTTTTTGGCCGATGAATATCGAGTCGCCTTCGTCGCGACAAAGGCGGAACATGTGGAGCGAGCTCTTGACGTTCTCGGGCACCCGCAGGATCAGCTTTATGCAGAGAAGATCGACGTAACAGAAGACAACGCGGTGGCGGGGTTTCTTGACCGAATCCGGACACGGTGGGGCGAGATTGCAATTTTGGTGAACAACGCAGGAATATCCCCCAAGCGCGTCGACCAGGATGCACCGTGGTTTTCACAGACATCGTGCGAGGAGTGGGCACGGGTTATGGATGTAAATCTCACTAGCCCGTTCATTCTCACACGGCTTTTGTCACCAGCAATGATTGCGAGACGCTATGGACGGATCATCAATGTTGGATCACTCGCGGGTCGGGCTATGCCAATGATTGCGGGTCCGCATTATGCCGCATCGAAGGCTGGACTAGTCGGATTGACCCGGGCTGCTGCGCGGGATCTTGCTCCGTACGGTATTACCGTCAACTGTATCGCCCCCGGGCGCATTCTGAGCGATTTGACCGGACCACCCACCGCCGCCGTCAACCGCTCCGCTCTCGACCGAATTCCGGTTGGTCGCTTTGGAACTGCTGAAGAGGTGGCGCATCTAGCAGCATTCCTCGCTTCGCCGATTGCCGGATTTATCACCGGTGCAACCATCGATATCACGGGCGGCGAGTTCGCTGCCTAAGTCCAATGCATATGCACATCGTTCTCTTTAGGGCGCCTTGAATGTGTCCTTTGTGGTCGCCCTGCTCGATCTCGCAGTGCTTGTGGCTGCAGATGATGATACTCGTCCATTCGGGCTTGCTCAAAAGTAGGTATTGATCAAAAGTAGGGTGTTCATGCTTGGCGGAGACTCCAAAGCGCGCGTGAATATGGCGAAGAACGGCAGCGTTCGCTCTCTCTTCAGCTTTTATCCCTGCTACTTTCGTTACGGCCTGGTAGACCAGCAGAGTCGGCGGGTGGGGCTCGTGGCGCTCGGTATCCGTCGACCCGGCCCATCGCGTAGAATAATTCAGAGAACGAGTAGCGGGGCTCTGTGCCAAGAGCCCGGTCGTGTCGCTTGCTTCGACGCTCGAAAGCGAGAGCGTCATCGATCCCGTGGAGATACGGCGTTCGATCTTGGCGCATCTGTGCCAAATCCCAAGCGCCGCTACTCGTGCCGACGGCAAAACGCCTTTGTATCGCTACCTGGTAAGCAGAGCTGCGCTCCCGGATCATGAGCGTGGGTGAGAAAAGGAGCCGCCATGGGAGTGTTATCGCATCTGAGGGTCGTCGAGATTGGTAGCTCGGCCGCGACCAGCTATTGCGCGCGATTGTTTGCTGATTTCGGCGCAAATGTTCAAAAAGTGGAGCCGCCAGCAGGAGATCCACTTCGCCGCGCCGCGCCAGTCACGCGGAGCGGCCAGAGCGCATGGTTTGCATTCCTGAACTTCAACAAGTCAAGCCTGATCGTCGATGCCTCCGACCAGGACGCGATCACGCGGCTGACGGCACTGATCGAAGATTGCGACATTTTGGTCGATGGCCGCGATATTGATCCCGCAGATTGTCCGTCCATTGATATCGCGGCGATCCGGCAGCGACACCCCCGTTTGACTTACGTCGAAGCAAGCTGGTTTGGTCGCGAAGGGCCCTATGCAGGTTTCGTCGCAACCGATTCGACGGTCCGTGCGCTCGCTGGTGTCATCAAGCTGGCCGGACCTGCCCAGGGCCCGCCATTACACGCACCGGATTTCCAGACCGGTATCCTGGCCGGTCTGTGGGGCTTCATCGCCGCCGCTTCTTCGGCGCTTGCGGGAGTACATGGGCGTTCGTGGTCGCTCAGTGTGTTTGAATCGAGTCTAGCTCTCAGCGAGTATCAGTTGTTCGAGGCGTATGAGCGCGGGAGCGTCATGCACCGGATTGGCATAAATCGATTCTGGCCAAACTTTCCGATCGGAATTTACAAAACTAAGAAGGGGTGGCTCGGCGTCACGACGATCACTCCGATACAATGGCGCGCCTTCTGCGACATGCTCGATCTAACCGAATTGCGTGACGATCCGGCTCTCGTCCTCGGCGCCGACCGTTTGCAACACGTGGAACAGATCGAACGATTGGTCATCGCGAGGCTGAAGAAGCGGACGGCGCAGCAGTGGTTTGCAGAGGGACTAAGACGCAAGGTTCCAATCGTCCCGGTGCCCGAAATATCCGATCTGCTGCAGGATGCGGAGAAGACGAAACGTGGTGCAATCGTGCCCGTCCTGGTTGGCAAAGAAGAGGGCTCGACGGTTGGCTCGATGCAGAGGCTGACATTGACGCCACCACGCCGGGGAGGCAAGGTCCCGGCTCCGGGCGAGCAGCAGACTTTCGCGAGTACCCGAAGGCCGTCGATCAGCCTCAAGTCGGCATCGTCTGGCCCCAGCGATGCTGGCGGGCCGCCATTGCAAGGAGTTCGCGTCGTCGACTTCTCGAT
This sequence comes from Bradyrhizobium sp. UFLA05-153, assembly GCF_054185185.1. Taxonomy (NCBI): domain Bacteria; kingdom Pseudomonadati; phylum Pseudomonadota; class Alphaproteobacteria; order Hyphomicrobiales; family Nitrobacteraceae; genus Bradyrhizobium; species Bradyrhizobium sp. UFLA05-153. The sequence continues at coordinate 95,717 of NZ_JBBIAM010000016.1, read as the reverse complement.
GGGCTGGGCGGGTCCATTGTGTACGCGCACACTCGCTGATCTCGGTGCGGACGTCATCAAAATTGAAGCGATCCAGTATCCGGACTGGTGGCGGGGCGTTGACCGACGAGCCGCTTACATCGAGGATCAGATGTATGAGAAGACGATGCGCTTCTGCATGGCGAACCGCAACAAGCGCGGCATCACACTCGATCTGACCCGGCGGCGGGGTCGTACTCTTGCCAAGCGGCTTGCAGCGGGAGCCGACATTGTCGTCGACAATTATTCGGCCGATGTGCTGCCGAAGCTCGGGCTTGGCTACGACGTCCTTAGAATACTCAATCCTCGGCTCGTGATGATGTCTATGTCAGCCTTTGGCACGAACAGCGTCCATCGCAATTGCCGGGCCTACGGTTCGACTCTGGAGCAGGGTTCCGGGTTACCAAGTGTGGTCGGAAATGCCGACGGGCCGCCTGCGATGAGCCACATCGCATTCGGGGATGCCGTCGGCGGATTGAACGGTTGCGCCGCAGTTCTGGTTGCGCTGATTCACGCGCGCGCGACCGGGCAGGGACAGTTCATTGATCTCGCGCAGATCGAATGCATGATGCCGTTCGCTGCACCATGGATCACCGTCCATTCGATCGACGGTGCGCCGCCGGTAAGATACGGCAATCGTCATCCGCAATTTGTACCGCATGGCTGCTTCCGGTGCGCGGGGGAGGACAACTGGATCGTAGTAGCCGCGACCAACGCGGATATGTGGCAGAGGCTTGCTAAGCTTATTGGTCGATCAGAGTGGGCCACGGACGCGTCGCTGAGATATATTGAAGCTCGCCGCAGCATTGAGGAGTTGATCGAGAGAAGCATCGAAATTTGGACGCTCACCCGCGATGCGGACCAAGCTATGTCCGAGTTGCAGGCTGTAAACGTTGCAGCCGGCGTGGCGCGCTTACCAATTGACCTACTCAAGGATAGGCATCTCAGGTGGCGTGGGTATCTGCAGGAAATCGAGCGGGCTTTCATTGGCTTGCACCCGCAGCCGTCAATACCGATCTGGGAAGGTGGGCGGCCCTATGGAATCCGTACCGCGGCCCCGACGCTTGGACAGCATAATAGAGAGATCTTATCAGGCCTTCTGGGGCTGGCAGATGCCGAGATTGCCCATTTGGCGAGGGAGGGCATCATAGGTACGAAGATGCTCTCGGAAGCGGAGCTCGTGAGAACAATCAAGTAGTCAGAGCAAAAAAATCAAAGCAATGGCCCAGATTGACGAGCTCTCAGCGCTTTACAGGTGGGTCTGTCCGCTGTCTGAGATTCATGGTGGCGCTCGGCTCATCTCCCGCCAGTGGTACGGCGCAGCACCCACTCCAACGCACGGAGTGATTAGCGTGACCAAGGCGGAGTGCTGGCGTCAACATCGCGCGGACAGCTAGATGGCGTCAAACCGGTGCGCGACTTGGCAAACTTTTGTCCGGCGCGACCTCACTGCTGATGTGTGGCGACAGCGCTCTCAGTTGTCAAAGCATCGTTCTCACCAGAGTAGGTAGTCGTTTTGATGCAGTGGCCGCGTGTACGATAAATTTGCAGTCGCCGTACAGGCAATGATGCGGCTCATTAAGGACACTAGCATGGCCCACGGTACCCGCTGGGGCGGCATGGTGCCCTCCCGCTACCCGAGGCTGCTGTGGCATTGCTTCTGCGTGAGGTGTGCATACGGCAGCTCTGCTACTGCCGAGGCGTTGTGCCGAGCGACGTTTCGGAAGTTGAGGACGCTGCTCCAACGTCAGCGGTTCGACACGGAATCAGCTAATTACACTTGTGTCCTATTCTCAAGTTCAGGTAAGCGCTCCGATGCTCCGATTGGCTCGAGATCACTTTGCTGAAATGCTCTGGCGCTCCGGACAACCCGCCGAATTGCAGGCGTTCCGAAGGTCGTTGGCTCTCCGAAGGATAGGATCGGCTCACTCAGCATAAATGGCAAAGAAATCGAAGAGGATACCGTGAACGAGAGGCTTGCAGGTGTCTCTGCGGCGGCTGAATTTCGGCTCGTCGGGCAGAGGTCTAAGGACAACTTTGACCGGGCGCGATTAGTTTTCCCTGATGGGACGTCGCGAGCAACCATTGAACGAGATCCGACTCCGCTCTATATCGAGCGTGGGACGGGCAGCTATCTATTCGATGTCGACGGCCGTCGGTTTCTCGACCTTAATTGCAACTTCACGACGTTGATCCATGGTCATGCCTTCGGGCCTGTGGTGGAAGCACTAACGGATCAAATCCAGTGCGGCAGCTGCTTCGCAAATCCGACGGAGGGCGAGATCGAGCTCGCTGAACTACTTTGCGATCGCATTCCGCGAGTTGATCGTGTTCGCTTCGTCAATACCGGGACTGAGGCCGTGTTGTTTGCGATTAAGGCTGCGCGGGCTTTCACCGGGCGATCAAAGATTGCCAAGCTCGAGGGCGCCTATCATGGCGCCTACGACTGGGTCGAGGTCAGTCAAGCGGCGACACCGGACAATTGGGGTGACCCCATCGCACCCAAGTCTAATGCTTTCTATCGCGGGATGCCCGCGAGCGTGCTCGATGAAGTGGTTGTGCTCCGCTTCAACGATGTCGAAGGCGTGCGCAGGTTGATGTCATTGCATGCACACGAGCTTGCCGCTGTGATTGTGGATCCGATGCCAAGCCGCGGTGGTCTAGTTGCGCCGAAGCCTCAATTCATTGCTGCTGTGCAGGAGGCTGCCCGCAATAGCGGTGCTCTGGTGATTGCTGACGAAGTCCTGAATCTTAGGCAGAGTTTCGAGGGGGCTTCCGCCCGCTACGGCCTTATTCCGGACCTCATCACGATGGGCAAGATTATCGGGGGCGGTTTGCCGGTTGGAGCAATCGGCGGCCGCGCCGACGTGATGAGAGTCTTCGATGCTTCAGCGGGGCGGCCACTTCTTCCGCAAGGAGGTACATTTTCCGCCAACCCTCTTTCGATGACGGCTGGGCTCGCTGCGATGCGGCATCTAGACCATGCGGCTTTTGCACATCTGGATAGTGTTGGAGACACTGTCCGGGAGGGAATTGGCCGGACCATTGCAAAATGGCGCGCCCCACTGTGTGTGACCGGAGCTGCCTCACTCTTTCGCATACATCCGCTGGCAGAAACCCCGAACGACTATCGCGAGATCTATCCTACCCCTACCGGAGCAACTCTAATGAAACAGCTCACGCGCTTCTTTGCGGAGAACGGCATCATCCTGCCGCTTGGCGCTGCTGCTTCGCTCTCGACGCCGATCATGCGCGCCGACGCCGAGTTCATTGTCAACGTATTCGCTGGCTTTATCGAAAGCCATCAAGGCATGCTGGAGGCGGTAGAGATGCGTAAATTGCAGAAATAACATCTGTGGTAAGCCTCACCCGTGCTTTGCAGCAGAGATCTGGGCTCGCGATCAGCGCAGCGGTTAGCTGGAGCAGCAGACCGGCAGCGCTGCTCCGGCCGGATGGGCGGTCACAAGGCGATTTCGGGCAAACATGCCGTCTGGCTGTCGGGAACGTCGATTTGGCATTATTTCAATTAAACGTTATCAATCTAGGCTCGTCGGTGTCGGGGCTTTCGGAACGGGCGGCGTATTAATACGATAGTGATCGCTCTTGTACGGACCTTCGGGCTTGACGCCGATATAGTCGGCCTGGTCCTTGCGTGGTCAGCTTGGCACCAATTTTGGCGAGGTGCAGGCGTCCGACCTTCGTGCGGCTTGATGTTGGCGCACTGCGGATTGCGCAGAGACGCGATGTGGATGTCGTTGTCGAAGTGACCGATTTTGCAGTAACGATGGCCCGATTCTTCATCACGCTCATTTGCTCGATGATGATGTCCTGGGTGTGCCGGTGTCAGTGACGAAGGTGCGGACGCGAGGCGCGGCATCTTTCAGTGTCACGACCTCGTAGCCTTCGCTGCCTGCAAAGCGCAGATCGCATCAACTTCCGACGCCATCACGCGGGAGTGCGCAGCGGCGTGCCGCCGCCTGCCAATCGAACAGCTTTGCGGTGCTGTCCCAGTGTTCGTCAGCGTCTCGCCCTTCACGGCGAAGACGGGGATGCCCGCCGCGGCAATCGCGGCGGCGGCACGATCCTGCGTCGAATAGGTATTGCAGGAGACCCAGCGGATCTCGGCTCTGAGCGTGGCGAGCGTCTCGATTAGGACCGATGTCAGGATTGTCATGTGCGGCGAGCCGGCGCGAGTGCTCTTCGGCGGCTGCTTCGGGCCGAACTCTTCACGAGCGGCCATCAGGTCGGGCGACTTGGCCTCGTCGAGCGAGATCTCCTTGCGGCCGAAATCGGCCAGCAAAATGTTCTTGGCGATGTAATCGGTGAAGCCGGGGTTCGCGTGCATGTCGAGCTTCCTGCATTATCCGGGCGCTCATGAAACGCGCGAACCCCGAATCCATAGGTTGGAGATTCCGGGTGAGGGCTCGACGATGTCGCGAATGGACGAGACGCCCTCGACCAGATGCTTGTGCGAGACCACGATTTCGGCGCACGCGACCGGCTGCCGTTCTCGTATTGCACGGTCACTAGGCTCTTGGAGTCCGGCCCAAGTCGTTCTCGCGACCGGAACGGCGCGCCTCGGAGATGAGCCGCAAGATCTTGTGGGCGTAGAAGATCGGCGCCGGCATCAAGTCGGGCGTGTCGTCGGTGGCAAGGCGAACATGAAGACCTGGTCGCCCGCGCCCTCTTCTTTGACCTCAGCCCGGCTCAAGCGCATCGACGCCCTGCGCGATGTCGGCCGACTGCGGGTGCAGGAGGATCTCGATATCCGCGGTCTTCCACTGAAACCTTCCTGCTCGTAGCCGATATCCTTGATCGCGCACAGCGCCAATCTGTCAAAATGCATCGGGGTTGTGGCGCATGAGAGCCTATTATTTTTGGTCATCAGGTTGGAGATATCGCGCTTCTGCTCGGGCGAGTTCGTCGTACCCCAACAGGTCGAAGACCTCGTCGAGGGTCGCAATATGGGGCTCAATACTCGCAATGCCTTCCTTAGCCATGATGCGACCGCAGACGCGGCGCATGGCGACTATTGCAGCTCGCATGGAGTGGTTGCCCCAGATCACCGTGGAGATGCGTGCGTCGCGGAATGCAGAGACCGGTGTTCGATAGTACTTTGTTGGGATGATCACGATGGGCAGTCGATTCTGCCAGGCACTCGCAAATGCAAGGATCTCGTCCGCGGTGCTCTTCCGTGAGTGAATGAGGATCGCGTCCGCGCCCGCATCAGCATAAGCGTGAGCGCGCGAAATCGCTTCGTCCATTGAACGACCAACAATAAGCGATTCGATCCGTGCCACGAGAACCAAGTCTGTTCCAACTGCCCGCAGACGGCCCGAGAACTCATCGATGTCGGCGAGGGCATGCCGCTCGCCAACAAATGAGTTCATTTTCGGAAAGCGGCTGTCCTGGAGCGCGAGCCCGGCGGCGCCACGTTGGCGGACTTTGCGTGCGAGGAGACGCGCATTACTGAAAGTTCCGACGCCGCTATCGCCATCAACGAGCACCGGCAGATCGGTCGAGTCCACGATGCGTTCAACCACGTCGACGAGTTGGCTCCATGAAGCCTCATTGGCATCGCGGTAGCCGAGAGAAGAGGCAATTGACAGGCCTGAAGCCCACAAACCTTTGAAACCTGCGCGCTGAGCGATTGCTCCTGAAAGCCCATCATGAGCTTCCATGAGAAAGGAGAGGTCGTCGTTCAAGCAAACAAGAGGTAGAAGCAGATCGGCAGGCGGCGTGTTCGCGGCTCGATCGGGTCCGTCTCCGCGAACAGATCCATATTGCATGCCGAATTCCTTGAGGCGTAACCCGCGCGGCTTTGTTTAAGCATTTGATTGGCACGTCTCCGTAATCTCAATCAACTGCTAACGTTGGTAGTTTACTCGAGAGCAAGGCTTTGGATCTCGACATCCGAGGGGCAGAGAATTCCAAGCCTTGTGCTGGTCGGAGACCATCATGTCTTTCGTCCGAAATGGATTGATGCATGCATCGTCCGGCGCGCGATTGGTGAAAGTGGTGATCGCTCGCGACCATGCGGCACCCAGCTTCACGCGGTCGGATTGCCAATACGCGAGGAGGAAATCGTATGCCTAGATCGCGAGGGTCTTGAGCCAGATCCACGCATAGTTGTGGCTGGTGCAGACGGCGTTGTCGTAATTCCGACGTATGTCGCAGTGCTTCAATTCGGTTAAAGCTTAGCAATCCCTCGAAGTTATTGTCTCAAAAACTGAGTTTCGCGTGGGTGCGATTGGTATGACACTTGCTGCTCTCATCTCAGTCCCTTGGAAGATTCTTGGAGAAGCGCATGCACAGCGTCATCTGCATCAAACAAGTTCCCAAATCCGCTCGAATTCGCCTGCGGCCTCCCACCAACATCAGCGAGCGCCAGAGCGATGACCATCATCAATTGCCTCGAACGGCTCCTGCTCGAAGGGAGGCTGGACTTGAACGAGGAGTTCGATGCCGAGATCATCGTCCTCACAGTAGAATCTGCAGACGGATCGGAGTCCTTACCCAAGGCCATGTCCCTAGCCGAGCCCGCCGTGCTCTTCGCAGATCCCGGGCTCGCCGACACGAGCTCACTGCCGATCAGCTATACGCTGGCGGCTCCGATCTGCAAGAATTTGCCGCAGATATAGCCCGGCCATGCTTATCCTCGCTCTCCAACAGATCGTCGAGGTTGAGTTCAAGCAGCTGGAGCCCGGCATCAGGCGGACCTGCGCACTGCTGCTCACGTAATTGCCCAAAATCGGGACGCAGAATCTTGCCGCACGGGCTATCGAGCAGCCGGCTGACGCGTGATGGGCGGATCATGGAGAGGACCAAGGGCATTCGGTGTGTGCGTAGTACGGATGCAAGCGTTTCCCGCGCGATTCACCATCGTTGGGGCGTAGAGAGAACCAATCTGGATACCGTCGTGCAAACCGGCGGAAACGCGCGGACGTTCCGATGTCGCCTGTATGGCCACCGTGTGCAGCTTTCAGCTACGCTGACAATCGCTTTCGTTCCGCAGGTATCACCGCATTCGCCCGGCCGCAATGTATGCTGGAGCAGTGCGGGAATACAACCAACCTCGGTCTGAAACAAGTTCAGTCGAACGGCGCAATAGCGGCCTTCTGCCGATCGCGTGAGGCGCCATATGAATCTCTTCAGCTTCGTCGAATGCGCCAATCAAACGCAATCTCTCAAAGCGCTGTTTGATCTGCTTGTGAGCTGTGCAAGCGAAGAGGGCTTCACTGAAGTCGCTTACGGAGCACTCACCTTCGCGGAGCCGCTTCGTTTGCCGGGGTGCCCACCGCCTCTGATAGCCATGAAGGTTCCGCCAGACTGGCGCCAGCGCTATTTAGAACGCAAGTACTACACGGTCGATCCGGTGGTCCGGCGGACACCAATGTATACAGGGCCGTTTCTATGGGACCAGCTCGCCAAAGAATACCAGCTTCAGGCGTGCGAGCAACGTGTACTCGAGGAGGCCAGAGAGGCAGGCCTCAAGCATGGTATCAGCGTGCCACTATTTGGGCCATCAGGCCGTATATCCGTAGTATCGTTCGCGTCCCGCTTTGAAGATGCCGATCCTCAGGGGAATGTGATGCGGCTCAACGCTCTGGCTTGGCATTTTCATGTTGCGTTTGCGGAGGTCGCAAGACCTTTGGACAGCGCTTGCGATAGAAAAGTGACCTTATCAGAGCGCGAGAAGGATTGCCTGCGATGGGTGGCGGAGGGCAAATCGTCCTGGGAAATCGGGAAGATACTGAGCGTGAGCGAAAATACGGTGAATTTCCATCTTAAGAACGCAATACGAAAGCTCGGGACAGCGAACCGGACTCAGGGTCTTGTAAAGGCCCTTCGTCTTGGTCTTATTGAATTTTCGGTGACTGCAGCGGCAACACCGATGGTCGCGTAGCTAGTGTGGCGTCCGCTCGCAGGACCACCTTGGCATCTGCAAAGGAGCGGGCCTCGCGGCGGTATGGCCTCAAGCGGCTGCGCTTGTTGCCATGAATATCGCGAAATCTACTGCGTCGTGACGGAGACTGAAAGGCGATGCTATTCCATTGGTCGTTGCCGGCAGACCAGCTCTGCCTCGGCCGGTGAATACCTGGCGCGCTCGACAAGATCGCTTAGCGGGAGATGCATTAACTGATTCTGATTGGTCCCATCTACTTCTACACAAAGGTAGGCGCGTGCGAATGGCTTTTGAAATTGATTACCAAGGTATTCATTTACTTTGCGAGAGAAGCTTCTGCAGAAAACTGGGACTTGAAAACCGCGATAAAGCTGCCGCTTTTGCCGCTGAATCCAGTCTCAGCATGCCTTGGTACATGACTTATTGGGCAGCTGTTGCCGAGCGCGACTTGGCGCAACACATCGAGCACAAGGAGCATCGGCAGGCCGATCGACCTATGCTCGGTTATTTCGGTCTTCATGTGTGCAAAATGTGCCTGCGCGATGTCAGCGATTTCGCTGAGCGACGCCAATCGATGATGCTGCCGAGAAATCGGCGGCGCGATCCATCTGATTTTCGCGAGCCATTGAGCAAGATACCCCTCGTAGTAGCCGAGCGCTGCGGGGGACATTGAGAGGCACGCATCATCGCGACGTTCCAGATCATGCCGAAGAGTGGTGTAGGAGTGGTGCCTCGCCGAGCACAACGGGAGATTGCCTGCCTCTCACGGCGCCTTGATTTCCGAACGCCAAAGCATTGGTGTTCGAAGCTTTCAAAGTCAAAGTCGGAACACGGGAGCACGGGGGTGGTTTAGGCGATGGTTCGAGACATTGGATCACTGAAGGCGAGACGAATCTACGGTCTAGACCGAAAATCTTCCGAACCGATCAAACGCTGGCGATCTGCGCAGTCGGTGTCGCTCAGCACTGCCTCACAGACGCATCCGTGGGCCGTCAGAACGACCTGAGTTACGTTAACGCGGGAATTCTCGCCAGCACAAAAGGTACTTAGGTGACCGTTGCCCGCAGACGAATGTCTCGACAAAGAACCCCGGCCAAGGGCCGGGGCTCTCGATCGCCGATTGAAGATCAGGAGATCCTTACTTGAGAACCAGCGGCCAGCCAAACTTGTAATTGACCCGCGCGGTCACGAGATCAAAATCCTGGCGGATGCGATCGTTCCCAAGCGCACCACCACCGGCGGCCGTGAAGTTCACGTCGCTGGTCGGCATGAACACGTGGTCGTACTCGACGCCAGCTGACCAGTTCGGCGTCAGGTTGACCTCAAGCCCGGCGCCAACGGCGCCCCCCCAACGCGTAGTGCCCGCGCTCCCAAGCTGGGTCCCTGAGGGAACGGAGTTGATCTGATAGCTGCTGCCCACGACCGCGGCGCCCCCTTTGGCGTATAGCAGTACGTTGCTGACGGCATAACCGATCTGACCAGTGAGTAAGCCGAACGCATCTATCCTTGTGTGATTGCTGTTGGTCGGAAAGGCCGCGCTGACATTGGAGCCGTTGAAATCGGCCCAGTTGCCTTGGCCTTCGATGCCAAGCACTGTCTGGCCGATCTGCCAGCGATATCCGATCTGCCCACCGACCGTGCCGCCGCTTGCATCGTGGGATCCCTCAGGGGGCGTGCCTGCGAAGTCCCAGGAGTTATGGCTCGAACCCCAGCCGCCGTTGATGCCAGCATAGAAACCGCTCCAGTCGTAGGCCGCGATCGCGACCGGTGCGGGTTGCGGCGGCGCCTTGGTGTAGACAGGCTGTGCAGCGAGATCGGCGGCGAATGCAGGCGCCGCAGCGCTGAGTGCGACGATGCTCGCAGTCATAAGCAACAAGTTTTTCATTTCGAGCTTCATTTCCTTAGAGTGCCCCGCCTCGCGCGTCATAACAGCACCAACACAAATTGCTGTAACTGCAACGCAACATTCACTTCGAAAGAATCGACTTGAATCTGACGTTGCGTGAAGTTGTACGCTTGAGCGCCAATAGCAACGCACGCATCGAGACTAGCGGGCGGATCAATGCGACAACCGGAGTAAATGGCTGTGTGTCGAAGCTCGTTAATCGAGGATGGCCACGTGCATCCCGTCGCTGATGGGATCAGCAACTGGAGTCGGGCACTGGTCGCCAATAGATGCGCAAGACGAGAAAGACGTCTTCCTGAAAGCTGTCGTGTTCATGCGAGCGAGAATAAGCGCGCAGGAATGCTGCCTTGGCAAGTTCTCCATGGGGAGCGGCACGTCCATTTCTACGACTTCTCAGGTGCGGAAACTGCCGGCGCGCTGAAGCAATTCGCTAAGCTGGGCCTGATACGCAGGTCGGTCCGGACGGCTCGCGACGTCCGCACCCAAAAGATGGAGCGTAAAGATGAATAGGTGGTCGAGCGCATCTGAACGGTGCCAAATGACGGACGTCGATGCAATGCTAGCCGAACTGCGGCTGTGCGAACTGCCGCACGATGTGGAGGTGTGCGGCATGCCCTTACACATTCTGCCGGGCGTTCTGTCACCACGCCTAAGTCACGGTCCGGACGCCTTAATGTCGAAGTGGCGCATCGAAAATGACGCAACGGTACTCGATCTCGGATGCGGATCTGGTGTGCTGGGGCTTGCCGCGCTTCGTGCCGGCGCAGGGCGCCTCGTGGCTCTCGATATAAATCCGCAAGCCGTTCGCACGACCGAGATAAACATCGAGCGGCTAGGTTACGCGAGCAAAGCCGACGTACGCCATAGCGACACCTATTCTTCACTGCAATCCGGTGAGAAATGCGATGTCATTCTCTTTGCTGCCCCCTATTGGAATCGCGAAGCAAGGGATGACCTGGAGCGCTCGTGTTTCGATCAAGATCACCAGGTCATGGCAGCAGTTCTCGCAGGAGCGCACCTCCGCTTATATGATAAGGGCGTAATGTATGTCCTCTTCTCTGACCAGGGAGATGTTGGGCGCGTTGTGAACTTGATCGATGAGAGTAGGCTGCGTGTCAGAGATATGCATATTTTCCGACCAACGAGCCCAGGGGGCCACGTCCGGATCGTTTGGGAACTCGCGCTCCGATAACGTCATTGAATCTCATGCCGAGTTGCTTCTGATGATGCGCGGTTAGAATATTGCCGCTCCCCGATCGGAGCTTTCGCGATATGGCTCAAGTCTATCGCGCCGCCTCCGTCGCTTGGATGGTTCATGGCAGGGGGTGCGCGAACAGGCCATCGCAGCTCGTTCATTGGGGCGGACTTGCATCGGCTATACATTGCTGCATGGGGCGAACTGATGCCGAGAAGCGGCACCTTCTCTGACATAGAGCTGCTGGGGGTGGGTGTTTCGCCTTCAGATCCTACGGAAATCAGGAGCTCGGTGACGCACGGTCGGAAGATATGAGTATCTTCCCCTCTCGGCTTTGATCGTCTACCCCGATTTGCGCCAGGGGATGAGCATGGAGACGTGCCTTCTGTATTGGCGATACCGGTTCCCGAACAGATGAAGGAGGTCCCGCTCTTCGAAGAAAATTCCGACAAAGATGTAGCCGGTGGTCCCGATTGCAAAGAACAGATGCCCGATCGTCATGACGGGCGCGGCCCAGAAAGCGATGATAAAGCCGAGATAGATGGGATGGCGCACGAATTTGTAGTACAGCGGAGTCCGGAGTTGCGGCTCCGGTTGGCCGCGGCCCGTGAGATTGGCCGCGACTTGCCGTAGTCCGAACAAATCGAAATGATCGATCAAGAACGTGCTGGTAAACATCAGCGCCCAGCCAATGAATGCTGCTGTCCCAATCATGACCGACACATCGGGGTCCGTAACTTGCCAAACGATTGCCGGTACGGAACGCCACTGCCAGAACAGCAACAGCAAGCAGAGGCTCGCCATTAGCACGTAAGTACTCCGTTCAACGCATTTCGGCATATATCGCGTCAGCCAATTCTTGAAGCCTTTCCGTGCCATGCCGGTGTGTTGGATGGCGAACAGAACGATCAAAAGCGTATTTATGGAAAGCGCTTCGGCGAGCGAGGTGCCAGGCCCGGTGTCAATCGTTTTCGGTACGACTAGGCCGCTTACGAAGCCTACCGCATATAGAATTACGAAGAGGAAAACCATGTAGGCGAGGAGGCCGTAAAGAAATGCGGCCCATCGTGACAATCGACCCTGGGAAGCCGGGTGGCTCGTGGGCTTTATCTGGAGCATGGTCTCTCCGCTCGCGGTAACGGCTTGCCCCACGCAGTGGGGCGCTGAAGAATCCGGAAAGGCACGCGGTCAAGGCTTCGTGGCCCGTCCGCAGGCGCCGAAGATGCAGCCGGTAGCTTTCGCACCGGCAAATGTCTCGCTGATCGCGATCATCATGAAAGGGTCCCTCGATCGTATGCGCAAGCCAAGCACCGCGGCCAAGGGGAGAGCTGGCCTTACTAGGCGCGGAGTAATGTGACAATTAAGCGAGTTTCATCGTGAACTCCTAGCGTCGTCGGCTGCGTGCAGTCTCGTGCCGGGCTTTCGTTCTTATCTCAGCAAAGGACGTGCCGACCACGGCATACGGTGCGGACCTTGCTTGTCGCGAGAACTCGCGTCGCTAACGGCGTGCCATTCGGAATCATGCTGCCAGTTGTTGGATTTCTGACATCGCCGTAGTGACCGGGACACGTTGGCAAGATGGACGTCTCTATGATGCCAGCCGCCCCTTGTACCGGGTTTGCACGAGACCTTGACGATGATGCGTTCTCCGAGACCCGGTCTCTGGAGCTCGGCTATCTCTGTGTGAGGCCACGCATTCCTGCACAGGATCCTGCAGGATTGCGCCCGGCGAGGACTGGGGCGAGCGATCTGGCTGCTCAGTAATGGAATCAGTGCCCTAAATTTAATTTGGGGCCGGCTCGCTCGGAGTTCTGCGCGTCTCACCACGATGGCAACCGCGCCTACCTTATCAATCACTGTCGGCCACGGTGCGCTTATTCATAGGCCCGAATAGATACAGAGGGTGCTTTTTGAAAAGCGATTGGAGGTCATGCGTTACATAGGAGGTCGGACTTGCATGGAACGCACGACGAATCCGCCGAAAACGCTCCCGATGAATTTATGTCAGAGGCAAATGTCGACGTTTTGCGGTGGCACAACACTCTGGACAACCCCCGTTGCTTCGCAGGTTTGGTGCAGATAGCGTCAAGTTGACGCTGAAGAAATCAGAATATCAAGGGAGTTCGTTGCGCGCTTAGCGAAAATCCAAGCCAATAGGTTCCTACCACATCAAGCGGTTTTTAGGAGGGGCGGGCTTTGTTAGAGTCAAATCCAGCGCGTGAGGGGGCTAGGCGGATAGGAAGTCTGCCCGTCGGCGATCTCACATAATGTGGCGATCTGAACAAACTGGATTGCCTGCAGCCTTCTTCCAAATGCGGAGATGCGTCCAGGTTCTCGGACCGAGCAAAGCCCCAAGCCGCGGACAATTGCTGCGCAATTGTAGTTCAACAGAATGAGCTTGAATCTAATGCCGCGTCAGGTTGCAGGCTGGGAACAATATGATGCGGGCCTCGATGGCGTGTCAAAAGTGCGGTTGATGCAGATATTGGAGTGAACGGTGTCTAAAGCGCGCACGCCGTCAGGGCTAAGGGGTGGAAAGCCAACGCTTTCCGCTCCTGATGATGATCCCTATCTCTGGTTGGAGGAAATAGAGGGCCGGGAAGCACTCGAATTTGTCGAGCAACAGAACGGCAAAACTCTGCAGGTGTACGGGGGCACGACATTCACGCGGGATCGCGACGAGCTGGCTTTGATCTACGACCGGCCGGACAATATTCCCCATGTCAGCCGGCATGGCGAATATCTCTACAACCTTTGGAAGGATGCCAAGAATCCGCGGGGTCTCTGGCGTCGGACCACTCTAGAAGAATTTCGCAAGTCTGAGCCATCATGGGAGCCTTTACTTGATGTCGATCGGCTCGCGGCGACAGAGGATGAGGACTGGCTTGTGAGCTGGACCGCGGTGCTATCCGGTAGCTCGCACGTCATGATCGCTCTATCGCGGGGCGGCAGCGATGCCGTGATGCTGCGCGAATTCGACCTGGCTACGAAGAGCTTTGTGGCTGACGGTTTTATACTGGCTGAAGCGAAGAGTAGCGCCAGTTGGGTTGATCCCAATACGCTGCTGTTGTCCAGCGCCTATGGCGAGGCCATGGCGACCGTGTCGGGCTATGCGCGGACCGTGCGATTGTGGCGCCGCGGTGAACCCATCGAGCGCGCGGCCGTGGTGTTTGAGACGTTGCCCGATCGCATGGGCGTCAGCTGTGGGATCGATCGTACCGGCCAAGAGCAGCGCGTCTGGTACAGCGAGCAGCTGGATTTCTTCAATTTCCACGTATGGCTCGGAACCGAGTCAGGGGCGCATGTCAAGCTCGACCTTCCGACCGATATCTGGCTGGAGACGCATCAGGACTGGCTCACGGTGAAGCTCCGCTCAGCTGCGACAATTGCCGGCGTGATCTACCCGGCGGATACCCTGATTGGCGTATCATTGACCGCTTTTCTTGCCGGGAAGCGCAATTGCGTGGTCCTTTTTGTGGCGAGGCCGCGACGAGCACTGCAGGGATTTTTCTGGGTCCATGGCAAACTCGTCCTCTCCATCCTCGACGAACTGCGGCCGGTGTTCGAGATCTGCACGCCATCCGCCACCACCTGGAGCCGCGAGCAGCTCAACGCGCTTCCCGATATCGGCGTCGTTGATGTCTGGCCACTTGATCGCGATCCATCTGAGGGCAATGGTGACCTTCTGGCCACGATCCAGGATCCGCTCACGCCTCCCTTCGTGATGCTCTTGGAGCGGGGCGTCGCCAGTCCAGCCTTACTGAAGGAGGCGCCGAAGACCTTTACCGCTGATGGTCTCGTGGTCACCCAGCATGAAGCGATCTCAGTCGACGGCGAGCGTATTCCCTATGTGCAGACCGGCCCCAAATGTGAAACCGGCGAGGCGCCCGTCCATATGAGCGGTTATGGCGGGTTCGGCATCTCGGTGAAGCCTTACTACAATTCCGCGCTTGGAAAGCTGTGGCTCGAGCGTGGGGGTACCACGGTGCAGGCACATTTGCGCGGCGGTGGCGAGTTCGGCACGCGATGGCACGATGCTGGACGCCTCGCCGGCAAGCGGCTCTCGCATGATGATTTCGCAAGCGTCGCGGCCGATCTCGTCCGCCGCGGTGTCACACAGGCAAAGCGGATCGCGGCCGAGGGCGGATCGAACGGCGGCATTCTCATCAGCAATATGCTAACGCGGTACCCTGAGCGTTTCGGCGCGCTGTTCTGCACCATCCCGCTGATCGACATGCGCCGCTACACCAAGCTGCTCGCGGGCGCGAGCTGGATTGCGGAATTTGGCGATCCCGACAAGCCCCAAGAATGGGAATGGCTCAAGACCTATTCCGCATACCATGTTGCCAAGCCAGGGCAAGACTATCCGCCGATCCTGATCGCCACCACGCGGCGGGACGATCGCGTCCACCCCGGACACGCCCGCAAGATGGTCGCCAAGCTTCAGGGGATGGGGTATGAGGCTTACCTTTACGAGCCGGTCGGCGGCGGCCACGCCTATGGCAGGGACAACAAGGAACATGCCGGCTTTCAGGTGCTGGGCTTCCAATTCCTGAAACGCAAGATTGGCTGGCTGGACGAGAAGACTTAAAGCGAGATTCCCCCCGATCTCGCAAACACCACGGCTGAAATTGCTGGCCTCAATTTCGGCGACCTCGACCAGCGCAAGATCGGGACCGAACGCAAGCTTCTCGTGATAGGTCTTGCCAACGCTTATACGGCATTGCGCTCGTGCAGAATCAATCGGTTGCGCCAGATTTCTACTTACGGATGATATATTCGCCGCGGCCCAGGGGCGAGATTAGCTTCCATCTAGGGGCAGCACTCTTCCAAGCTCAAAGTAAACTTTGGGATACTTGAGTACATCGGTACATCCAGAGTCGTTGTGCATGCAACCCACGCGCGCTTGGCAGTTTCATTTCATTCCTGCTAGATGTGCGTCAGAATGCCAACGGAGTTGTTATGGCCAAGACGCAAAACAAGAAGGTTGTCCGTCGCGAGTACACGAAGGCGGACGTGAAAGAACTACGCGCACACTCGAGGGCGAGGACACCCGTTACGAAAATTTCAAAGCTTACAAAGCGAAGCGTCGGTTCATTGCGTCAGAAGGCCCTAAAGTTAGGCATCCCGCTCGGACATCGGCGGTAGTGCGCGCACAGCAAAAAGCAGCGTACGGAACTACCGGAGATCGAGTACTCAGCAAGAGGAAGCCTCAGCCACATCGGTTCGGCGTCAAATCACTCCATCGTCACCATCTCGGGCTGCGCCCCCTTGGGCCAGCCCGTGCTGCACCTTAGGTGTGCTCTAAGCAACCGTTTGATGGCCACAGGTTCGGCGGCATCGTTGAATTGCCGCCGAGATCTCACCAGTTGCTCATCGCGACCGATTATGTTGACGAGGAGCCATCTCGCCGGAAAACTCGCGTCCTGTCGTAATCTTCGGTCGGGTGCGCGGCCTTTTTGTCGAATCAAGCGCGAGCTCAGGCGCCACTTCGCCATCGAGCCTGTAGATTGGTCGCATGAAGGCCGACGGCCATCTTGGCCGCTGACATCTCGAGCGCTATGAGGCTGGCGTGACTATGTCATCCTCGCCACCATCGGCTAAAGTCTCGGCCTCGTCTTGGCCTGGCTGGAGTTGCTGGTGCGCTCGGTCCTCAACGATTCGCGCGGCTGGTCGTCACTTGGGCCGCGCTCACGACGGATTTTTAATGGCCAGACGTTAAAGGTCATCCCACCGGAGTGCCGTTCGGGTGCTCAAGCTCGAATGCATGTTGGGGGCATGTCGGAGCTAGCCAGAGAATGGGCGTATCTTACCAGTTCGAACCATCAATCTTCGAAAGATGCGCGTGACGATGATCCGTACAGCTTGGCATGCAATTTATCCAATCTCGCTAGCCCGTCTTCAATTAGACTTGTCGGGAGATAGCTGAAGCACAGGCGTACATAATGGCCGCTTCGTGGGCCATAATCACGGCCGAGGCTAAGGTGCACGTCATGCTCGCAGCGCGCAGCCTTAATGAAAGTCTCAGCCTCAATTCCTGCAGCTAGCCGTACCCAGAACGAAAAACCTCCGTTTGGAAGAAGATAGTCTAAATCGCAAAAGTGGTTACGCTGCAGCAGCGCATGCATGCTGTCTCGCTTGGCACGATAGTGCTGGCGCAATCGCACGATGTGCGCATCAAGCGCGTCCGATTGCAGTAACGATAAGACGATATTGCTGACGATAGGGCTGACGCCGCCGTCGCATTTGAGGCGCGCCAGTCTGTTGATAACATCCGAGTCTGCAAGCACCCAGCCTACCCGTAACCCCGGTCCGGCGACCTTGGAGATGCTATGAATATTAATGACGTTGCTGCCCGGCGGCAGCCAATCAGCTACACCATTGTACGGCAACTCCGAATAGACGAGATCCTGTACCAACGCCACGCCATACTGGGCTAGCATCGCTGCAAGGCGGGCCATATGGGGGCGCGACATCTGGCGGCCAGTCGGATTGTGAAATGCTGGCGTCGTGTAGAAAAGTTTTGCGCGGGCATTATGACGCAAAGCCTGTTCAAGCTCGTTCAGATCGACGCCATCGGCGCCCATCCCAAGCTGGAGGACGGTTGCTCCCGCGATCGAAAAGATGCGCAGTGCACCCAGATAGGACGGGTCCTCGGTCAGGACGACATCACCGGGGTCGAGGCAGACGTCGCCGACCAATTGCAGAGCCTGTGAAGCACCGGCGGTCAGGATAATCTGGTCCTGCTGCACATTATAGCGTTGTGCGAGCCTTGCTCGGAGCTTGGGCAAACCCACAGCGTCCGTATACTGCAGCAGATCGGCGGTGGCGACACCGGTATTTTGGCTCAACGCATCAGGCCAGGCCAGCTCTGAGAACATTGCCGGATCTGGGAGCCCATACCCGAAATGGATGGCGTTCTTTGCAGTTGAGTAGCTAAAAGGCGCAAAGCTCTGAGCCAGAGAGCTGCGGTTAGAGACAGGTGGTTTCATGGCTTTGTCGTTCAAATTCCGCTATTCTGCTTAGGCCGGTCGGGGCGAAAACGTTCGTTGTAAGCTGCGATGAAGTTCGCGGGTATCGCCGTGCTGACACGCGGGAAGTCCACCTTTGGTGGCAGGCCAGCTTTTGCAGCAGGTTTGCCGAAGGATGGCTGCCACGCCGCACCAAAGAAATGGCGGCCATAACGGGTCGCTAGCTCGGGAACCATAGGATACAGAAGGCTCAGGAACAGCGAGATCTGCGCTGGATTCCACATGCCGCTGTCGTCACGCGCAAAATCGGCTACCTCGAAGTAGCTATCAACGACATCAAGCGCATCCCAGAATCGGAGCTCCTCGATCGCATCAGCGTAACGCTGAGCGAGGATTTGCAGACGAGATCTGAGACGCCTGCTGTCCAATGTGCGTGCGTTGTTGGCATGCTGGCGCAATGCCTTCTCCCAGTCCCGAAGATGTGATGCGGCCCTGATCAGCTGATCGACGTCGAACTCGTTTTCATCTCTGCCGAATGGCCGCGCAATTCGAGCGAGCGCATAGCGAAGCACATTGGGATCTATCTCGCGCGCGACTTCATCGGCCCAAAGCGCATGGTTCCGGCTGGTGGAAAACTTCTCCCCCTCGAGCTTGTAGAAATCCTGGACGGAGTGATTGGTGGGGATCGGGTAGCCGCGCGCGAGCAGGGCGCCGGTGACACCTACCGTATAGTAGAAGCGGTTGTCCTGGCCCATGAAAAACACAAGCCGGGTGCTAGGGTCGCGCAAGGTTGTTTCTGGTTCCAGAAAATCATTGGCGCATTGCTCGCGAATGCCGGTGTCGAAGCACCACAGGCCCTCAAACCATGTGAGCAGGGTTTGGCCGAACAGCGGTTCGGGCTCCAGTAACTCCACACCATGACTGAAGTGGCGCGACATCGGCAAACCATGCATATCGCTGGATAGCCAAGCGCGCGCCTTGTCCCGAATGACCTCGGGCCAGGCACTTTCTGCGATAGCTGTGTCCAGCGCCTTTGCAAGGCGAGGCGTATCGAATACGGCCTGCTCAATCGGTCTAAGTACAAGATTGTGACCGCAGGTGGTGTGCCGGGCATTGGATAAGGCGTCGTGCCGAATGGCCAGGCCACAGTTCTCACACAGGTTACTGTCGGTCGCAGAGCCGCACGCGGGACAATTCCCAACTGCCAGCGAGTCTGCGACAAATTCGTCGCAATGCTCACAATAGAGTTGGACACCCTTGCGGACCTCGACATAACCAGCTTCCTGCAGCTCGCGGAAAATCGCGAGCGCGTTTTTCTTGTGTATATCGCTCGATGTGCGAACGAAGACATCGGGCGTGATGTGCATCGCACGCAGGCACTGCAGGATCTCGTCAATGTGCTTTTGTGCGACGTCGCCAACGGGTTGGCCGAGCTTTCGTGCCTTTACAAGCGTATAGGTGCCGTGCTCATCCGCGCCCGTGATATAGTGCGCGCGGTGGCCGGCCAAGCGCTGAAAGCGTACGAAGATGTCGGCGAGCAAATATACGCCGCCAACGTGACCGAGATGTAGTTTGCCGTTAGGACAGGGGGGAGCGGGACATACGAAATAGGTGCGCATGTCAATCCCACCAGATGGAGAGGAACTTAAGAGTACTCTCCTGGCTGACATTGCGGATAGCGTGCTTCTGGTGTGGCGGCATGTAGAACAATGTCACCTCGTTCACTGACCGCGTCTGCCCGTCAGCTTCGAATTCTCCCTGGCCTGAAATCAACAGCCATAGCTCGTGCTCGTGGTGGGCGTGCAGATCGACCGCGCCACCGGGGGCGACCTCAACGACAGAGGCGCCGAACTCGGGGCTGAGATCATCAGGTAAATGCTCCAGCAAGCGGCAAACCAGCACGCCATATTCGGTTCGCATGAGGGAGCGATCGATCTGCTTGGTGTACACGTGGTCTTTCCTTAAGGGCTGCGATCACTCGCGATAGAATATGCCGTTAGGCATCTTTAGGTTTTCAAGGTCGGCGACCTTGCCTTCTGGCGGGTTGTAGGCGCGCTTCATCCGATTGTATTCGGCACGATCAGGACCGCCGGTAGAGGCGCGTTGGAACACCAAATAAAGTGTGCGGCGAGAGCGATCGCTCTTATTCGGTAGTGAGTAGTGGGGCGCATAGTCGTCGAAAATAAAGACGTCACCCGCCTTCCACGGCACTGGTTCCCATTCAAAGCTCTCGGCCACGTCCGGATTTATGACGCCGCCGGCATCCATGGGAAAAACTCCCTCCTTATGGCGGCCCGGTGTGAAGAATAGGCCTCCATTGTCCGGAGCCGAATCGTCGATGGCAACGGCTGCTATGGCGTGCACCATTCGCTCGGGGAGCTTGTGGGGGATATGATATATGTCCTGATGAGGGCGATACCCGCCGCTATCAGGATATTTGAAGATCAGAAGCTCCTTTAGCATCCGCGTGTCTTCATCGAGTAGCGTCTCTATCGCGTTGCAAATGCGGCCGTCGGCCAGCAGCGTCTCGCGTAAAGCGCCATGGTAGTCCAGGAAGTTCTCGACCTTTGAGATGATCTTGCGATCATGGGCCGTTTTCTCGAACCACATCATCCATTTGTCGACGCTCACATCCCAGCGCGCGACGCCCTCCACGAAGTCAGAGATCTTGTCGCGCGTAGGCGCATCAAAGAAGCCTTCAAGCCGAAGATATCCATCCTGATGCCATTTTGCCTTCTGTGCCTCGGTCAGCATGTGCGAGCTCCTTTTTTGAAGATTACGGAGAGTAGGTTGTTGCCTTTGGCCGGAGTGCAATTGCCAGCACCCCGTTAAAGGCGGTCGCGCCCAATAGCGTGAGCAACATCGCGTCAACGCCAAATCCACCGATCAACTGCCCTCCGAGGGACGGAAAGCCGAACAACCCGAGGAAATAGGCTAAGGTGAAGAGTTGTGAGGTAACTGGTACGGAGAGCCCACGCTCGCCCGCGAGATTGACGGCCATTCCGATAAGGGCGGAATAGCTAAGCCCGTAGCCTGTGGCGAAGATTGCGGCGGCCAACAGATACAGCAGAGTGTCGCCAGGATTGATAATGAGCAATGCCAATGAGGCGCCGGTAGCGACAAAGAGCGTGAGCGCAAGCCGGTGTACGGGCACTCGGTCCAGCATATGGGCGACTGAAAAGCGGAGCGCTACGCTGGTAACGGTGAATACGAGGAAGAAGATGTCAGGATTGAGCTGACGTGACGCTGCATAGGCGCTCTGATATGTCGATAGCCCGGAAAAAATGCAGGCCGCAACCGCGATCATGAGGATCGGTGCGGCTGTTTCGTGTCGTAGCAGGGCAACGGTTTCGACCAGGGTGACCTCGATGTGAGGCATGGGGACCGAGGGGATGCTCAACATGGCATGTCGTGCCACCCCTACGCAGATGGCTGCAATGGCGCAGGCCATCGCGAAAAGTGCGAACATCATCGCCATTGAACCCGTGCATTCTGTCAGAAGGTGGCCGAGTGGGGCCGCTAGTCCAAGTCCTGCCATCTGGGCGCCGGACAGGATCGTCAGATGCTCTATACGGGCTGCGGGACGTAAGTGACGGATAATCTGCAGCGGCGAGAGGATGAACAACACCGACCATCCTGCACCGACGAGCATGCCGCCCGCATATGCTATTCGCGTGTCGTACGCTGCAGCAGCGAAGGCCGCCATGGCCAGCGCCATCACCAACGATGCGGCAGCAATCGTCGGCATGATGCCAATGCGCTGGGCAACTCGGCCTGCCAGGCAACAGCACACGATCGTTGCAACCATGCCACTGGAGATAACGGTACCCGCGGCGTCGCCCTCCATACCGAGCGCTTCCATATATTCCGGCAATATGAAGCTCGTGCCATAAGCTGCCGCAATGATACTGGATGCGACCAAAAATGGTCCAAAGGCGCGGTAGGGCAGTTTGCAAGACACCCGATCCGCAGCTGAAGGGGGCACATCGACAATACGTAAGATGGAGGATCGGGCCGCACTCATGTGATTGCGCTCATATGTTCTGCGAGTGGCGTTGCATCCGGCACGGCGCTCAGATCGATCCCGTCTGGGGACTCGTAACCATCGAGCACCCGCTGGCCTGATTGTTCCAGATAGAAGGGACGTCCGAGGAGGCTGTTGATGATGAGACTGTTGCGGTACGCCACCAGTGACAAGTTTGCGCTCTGCAATCCGTGCTGCAGACGGCTTTGATTTTGGAGATATACCGGTCCTGGCATATGCTGATTGAAGCTAACCGCGTAGTCCGAGCCCAGCACGGGTAGGCCATCCTCCATGTGCGCGCCGCCCAGGAGCTGTCTCTTATACACATGATGTGTATAAGAGACAGTTACAACGACGCTGGACAGGAGAAGGAAGCTGTCAGACGGCGTACCCGCCACGTTCCTTTCGTACAAAATGTCGTAGAGGCGATTGCACAATTCGGCAGAAACGCCGTCACTTGTTAGCTTTTCACGCTCGATGATTGCGCGGCGGTGCTGGAGCGGCAGGGCATGAAAGCGCCGGCTGTAGCCCGGCCCATAGGCCTCATTGACGAAACTGGTATCGTCCATCGCAAACAGGTTTGAGCGCGATGTGACCCAGGTCATCCGGGGAGCGTTGGGACGATTGAGGATGTGCTCGACAATCTCGGCGCCGCTCTGACCACCTCCGACCACGAGCACATGCTCGTCTGTTCCAGGTGAGTTCTGGTCGAGATAGTCAGCGGCGTGATAGACGGTGTTGCAAATGAAGGGTCTGGCGCACGGGGGGATCGTTGGCTCAACGCCAATCGCTATCACGACGGCGCGCGCCAGGTAGGTCGTTTTGCTCGTATTGACGCGATAGCCGTCCCTGAAGGGCGCGACGTCGACGACCTCTTCGTTGTAGCGCAGCGTGCGCAGTTGTCGTGCGACCCACTGGTAATAGTCAGTGAACTCCCGCCGCGAGGTCGAACCATTGCGTTTGTTGAGAAAGCCATAGAGCCGTCCGTGTCGTGCCAGGTAGTTCAGGAAAGAATAGGGACTGGTGGGGTCTACCAGCGTCACGCAATCCTTGAATGGCGACACTTGTAACCGGCTGTTCGGAAGCGCCAGGCCTGGATGCCAGCAGAATGCCCCGCGCTTTTCCAGGAATAGTGCGCGTAGCGGGGTAGGTTCGATTAGGGCTGCCAGGCTGAGATTGAAGGGACCGATCCCGACGCCAATGACATCCAGCGTATCCACGAAGGTCTCTCTCACGACTGTAGTAAGGTCGAAGGCGGTCGGTTGCTGCGTTTGGAAGCCTACAATCTGACGCCGCGTGAGATACAAGACGTTTTATGGCCTGACCGGGCCGCGCCATTTAGGTGAGCTGCGTCTTCTCGCCGCGCACAGAAATCCGCCCCTCCTGCCGAGCAGTCTCATGGACGGTGAAGAAATGGTGGGGATTGCCGTCAATCGCTGGTCGGCAGTCGCGGATGTGTGATGACCGGCCGTGCCCGGGCGAGGTAGCCGCCCTTCGCGTCGTCTGAAAGCGCGGTCAATAGGCTGCTGGCAGCCGGAGGGCAGAGAAATGCGATACGACTTAAAGAGTCACGGATGCCGCCGACGCCTCATTGCGGGGAGGCGTGCGACATAAAAGTCCATCCTCAGGCTTGGAAACTCGTTGCCAGTCGTAAAAAGTTTGTCAGCAGAGCGTCTCCTTGTTGGGTCAGTATCGATTCAGGGTGGAATTGCACGCCATAGGTAGGCTGGTCGTGATGCGCAAGGGCCATGATCTCGCCCTCGTCCGAGCGCGCCGTGACCATAAGACGCGACGCACGTGATTGATCGATCTCAACAACGAGGGAATGGTAGCGCCCGACGCAAAGGGGAGAGGGGAGTCCTTCGAATAGCCCGCGGCCGTCATGCGCAACCGATGAGGAGCGACCGTGCATGGGCCGACGTGCACGTGTCACGCGTCCGCCGAAAACACTCCCGATGCACTGGTGTCCAAGGCAGATACCGAGAATCGGGACGCAACCTGAAAGCTCGCGAACGATTGAGGTCGATATTCCCGCCTCTGTTGGGGTGCAGGGACCGGGGGAAATGACCACGGCGCGCGGCTTGAGACGAACAATATCATTGAGGCTGATCGCGTCATTTCGGACCACTTCCGTCGCTTCACCAAGTCGGCGGAAATAGCGGGCAATGTTGAAGACGAAGGAATCGTAGTTGTCGATGATGATAATCAAGGTTCACCGGTAGAATTGGTGCGAAATGCGTCAAAGATCAGCTGTGCCTTGGCGAGAGTCTCACTATATTCGGCCGCTGGATCCGACATCGCCGTTATCCCGCCTCCTGCGTGAAAGACAGCCAAGCCGTCGTCGATCGTGACGGTGCGGATCGCAATATTGGTATCCATATGCCCGTTGAAGCCGATGAAACCGATCGCTCCGCAATAGACGTCCCGCGAGACTTGCTCGAGTTCCGCAATGATTTCCATCGCCCGCACCTTCGGCGCCCCGGTAATGGAGCCGCCCGGAAAACAGGCGCGAACAAGGCCGACCGCGTCCTGGTCCCCTGCAAGCTCTCCCGTTACGGCCGACACGAGATGGTGCACCGAGGCATAGGTTTCGAGGCTGCACAGCGCTGGAACGTCGACCGAATGTGGGGTGCAAACACGAGACAGATCGCTTCGTAGGAGGTCGACGATCATGATGTTCTCGGCACGGTCTTTATCCGACGCGGCCAGGAGTTGCGCGCGACGCTGATCTTCCCTGGAATCCGTTGAACGCCCGATCGTGCCTTTGATGGGGCGCGTTTCGACGCGTCGTCCGTCGAGCTTCAGGAATCGCTCCGGCGAGCTCGATGCAATGGTGAGATTGCCGTAGCGCAGGAGCGCTGCAAATGGCGCGGGGTTCAATGATCGTAGTTGGCAGTAGAAGGCAATAGGATCAAATGCGGTCGGGAGCCTGGCGCTAAAGCGCTGCGCAATGTTGGCCTGAAAGACATCGCCAGCCAGAATCAGGTCGATGACGCGCTGGACCGCCACAATGTAGCCTGCGCGGCTGAAGTTCGAGTGCCATGGTCCGACCGCGCCATGGACATCATCCAGCGGCAAGTGTGGGCCAGCAAGGAGAGCTGCAAACTCATTGGCCCTTTGGCGTGCACGCGCGGCCCGGCGCGCGGGATCCTGCTCCGGCCATCCCGTCGACACAATCCAGCATCTGTCGTCGCGGTGATCGTAGCTAACGACGACGTCATAAAAATGCAGAATGGATTGAGGCAGCCGGTGACCGGAACTTGCCGGCACCGGCAATCGCTCCAGTGTCCTGTTCAGATCGTAACCAAAGAATCCGGCCACTCCTCCCTGAAATGGCGGGACATCAGGACGATACTCTTGCGGATACTTGGCGAGAAGGGTGCGAAGGGCTTCCCAGGGGGCACCGTCAATGCGATGGCCGTTCCAACTCGCCTGCCCGTCCGCGATGATGTAGGTTCCGAACGGATCGCAGGTCAGATATGAGTAGCGCCCAAGGAGCTCGTGGCTTGCCGCGCTATCGAGAAATGTAAGATGGGGGCAGCCGGCGAGGCGCCGCATTGCTGTGACAGGGGCAATCCATGGCAGTTCGCGGACGTACATCGGGCTATCACTCTACCGGTGAGCGGCGTCCGCGCGCTTCCGATGATAGCTCGCCAAATGAGCGCAACGTTCGATCGGAACTTGCAAGATCGTGAGTCCGACGGTCAGCTTAGCCTCAGCCCGGCCGATACCGCGCGGCGCGTGAGGAGCCGCACATCCGCCGACACACAATAGTCTGCCGCGAACCGCAGCTCGCGCAGTGGCCGTACCCGCCTGATTGATTCCTGGTAAAGATCGTGCGCCTTGTAGGCTGCGAGTTCCGCCTCGTTCTCGAACTCACCATAGACAACGACGTCGATGTCGTTGCCGAGCTGGTCGCTCTTACGGTTGCGAGCGACCTCGAGCCGGCGTGCATGCGGGATTTTCGTGAGAACCGACAGGCCTTCGATGATACGGTCGATGTCGGCCTCATCTTTTGCGCTGAACAAGACAATGTGACGAATCATGGATGGCCTTAGGGAGTGCTATCAGGGTTGGGGCGCATAACTAGCTTGGGATCGAGATCTCTGCAACGCTTCGCTGCTGCGTCGCCGATTGATGATCGAATTTTTGACGCTGTTGCGCCTCGCAGTCTGCAACTGAGCTCACAAAGGCGTTTTCCTGGTCAAGAGGTGGAAAGCGCCAGGCGCTCAATGCTCTGAATGTGACGTGTGAGTAGATTACAGGCTAGGTCGAGGTTGCGCGCTCGCAGGGCCTGCAGAATCAGACGGTGATCTTGGTTGGACCGTGGACGCCAGCCGGCCGTCCGTGCCATCGCGAATACCAGCCGAGAATTTGCAAGCTGGAGTTCGTCGAGGCTGGCGAGCAGGCGGGGCATCGCGCAGGGCGCAACCAGGGCGTAATGAAAGGCCCGGTTGGCCATCTCAAAATCCTCAATCGTCTGAGCGCTGTCTCCTTCAATCAGCGCAAGTTCAATGCGTGCCAGGTGGACCGATGAGAGCTTTGGAGCTGCATTGCGTAGCGCGACCACTTCGAGCGCTGCACGCATCTCGGCGATCTCCTTCACCGAATTCGCATCAAGCGGGGCGACCCGCACGCCGCGGCGCGGTGCACTCACGACAAGATGCTGAGCCTCGAGCTGCCGAAAAGCCTCGCGCACCGGGACATGACTTGAATTGAATTCCCGCGCCACATGATCCTGCCGGAGTTTTGAATCTGGCTGCAGCGCGCCGTTGATAATGCGCTCACCGATTGACTCCGCGATGCGTCCGGCAGTCGTTCTGTTCTCACTCATCATAGATTATCTATCGGAAAAATGGGTGCGCCCCGATACCGCATCGATTAGCATCGATCCAATGTCGATGACGAGAGATAATTCGCGCGATTATCTATGATTACGGACTTGAGGCCTATGGGTGTTGCAGTTGGAGTTGACGGGAACGAAAGCTATGAACGCGAAGAGCTCGGTGGAAAGTGGAAACGTACCGAGGCCGAAGCGCTCTATGGTCTGCCGTTCCCTGAGTTGATGTTTCGAGCGCAAAGCGTTCACCGCGACAATTTTGATCCAAATCACCTCGAAACAGCAAGCCTCCTCAGCATCAAGACGGGTGGCTGCCCGGAAGATTGCGGCTATTGCGCGCAAAGCGCGCGTTACGAAACCGGAGTGAAAGCGACCCGTCTGATGGATCGCGCCGATGTGGTTGCCACCGCGCAGCGTGCCAAGGAGGCAGGTGCGACCCGCTTCTGCATGGCAGCGGCCTGGCGCAGTCCGAAGGACCGCGATCTGGATCGGGTTTGCGAGATGGTCAGCGCCGTCAAAGAGCTTGGCATGGAAACCTGCGTCACGCTGGGCATGCTGGCGCCGGAACAGGCAGCACAGCTTTCCGAGGCTGGGCTCGACTTCTACAATCACAACATCGACACATCGCCTGAATTTTACGACAAGATCATCACCACCCGCGCGTTGCAGGATCGAATTGACACGCTTGAAAACGTGCGCGAGGCGGGAATCAAGGTCTGCTGCGGCGGCATAATCGGCATGGGCGAGCGCGTTGAGGACCGCCTCGACATGCTCGTCCTGCTGGCTAACCTGCGAAAACCTCCGGAAAGCGTACCGATCAATCTATGGAACGAGGTCAAGGGGGTTCCGGTCAACGATACTGCGGAGCGCCCCGATCCGATCGCGCTGGTGCGCCTGGTCGCCACCACCCGGATCATGATGCCAACGAGCGTGGTGCGGTTGTCGGCCGGACGGCATGACATGACCGACGAATTGCAAGCGTTGTGCTTTTTGGCCGGCGCGAACTCAATTTTCATCGGGGACGTGCTCTTGACGACCAAAAATCCGAAGACCGAGCGCGACGCAAACTTGCTGTCCAGGCTCGGCATCACGTCCGGACTTGCCTGAACCAACAGGGCGGCGAGCTCTCACGAAACTCCTTAAATCTTAGGTGCGGAATGCAAATTACCTTGATGAAAGGCAAGATCCACTGCGCATCGGTGACTGAAGCCGATCTGCACTATGAAGGTTCTATTTCAATTGATCGTACACTGCTGGACGCAGCAGGGTTCCTGGTTAACGAACGCGTCGAAATTCACAACGTCGAAACCGGCGCGCGTTTTGCCACTTTCGTGACCGAAGCGCCTCCCGGCTCGGGTGCCATTGACTTGAACGGTGCGGCCGCGCGACTGGCGTTACCCGGAGACAAAATTAGCGTCATTGCATACGCCTCATTTGGTGAGGTGGAAGCCAAAACGTTCAAACCCCGCATCGTGTTGGTTGATCGCGAAAATCGAATCGCGCCGGTTTAGTGGCCGAAAAACGGACCTAAGGCCGTTTTTCTTCGCGCCAACTGGAATTTTGCGTGATTTCGTTACCCGAGAAATGAGAATGAATTCAAACCACGCGAAAAAAGTTGCCGGATATGCCGCGGCGTTGCATGTTCTGAAAGAAGACCACCGGTTGCGCCGCCTCAATCCGCGTGAAGGAATCGATTTCACGTCGAACGACTATTTGGCGCTCGCGAGCGCGCCGCGCATGAAAGCGGCTGTTTTGGCGGCGATCGAGGCCGGCACACCGATCGGCGCCGGCGGCTCGCGGCTTCTGCGCGGCAATTGCGAAGAGCATGAAAGTCTGGAAGCTGAGGCTGCGAGGTTCTTTGGGGCGGAGACAGCGCTCTTCTTTGGCGGCGGTTATGTCGCAAATTTTGCTGTCCTGACGACGGTGCCGCAGAAAGGCGATCTGCTCGTTCTCGATTCTCTCGTGCACGCGAGCATTCATGAAGGCGCGCGAGCAAGCCGCGCTAATTTTTGTATAAGCGCACATAATGACCCGGAGGCGGTCGAACACACGATTCGTGATTGGCGGGCAAATGGCGGGGTAGGCCGCATCTGGATCGTGGCCGAAAGTCTCTACAGCATGGACGGTGATTTTGCGCCGCTCAAAGAGCTGGTTGCGCTCGCGGACCGGCATGATGCCTTCCTGATGGTCGATGAGGCCCATGCCACTGGTGTTTACGGCGAGCAGGGACGGGGGCTTACCGCGCCTTATGAGGGACGGGAAAATCTCCTGGTCGTTCATACCTGCGGCAAGGCGCTGGGCGCTGCGGGCGCGCTCGTCACTGCGTCCGGCGTGCTACGAGACTTCCTGGTCAATCGTTGCCGTCCGTTTATCTTTGCCACCGCACCCTCGCCGTTGATGGCCGTCGCCGTGCACGAGGCGATTCTGATACTTCAGCAGGAACCCGAGCATCAGCGGCGTCTCACCGAGCTGGTCGCGTTCACGCATCGGCAGATGAGAGAGCGCGGTTGGAAAAGTCCGTCCGATTCGCAAATCGTGCCGTACATCGTGGGCGACAACGCGCGTGCGATGCGGCTCGCCTCTCGACTGCAGGCTCGCGGGTTCGATATCCGGGGCATCCGGCCACCAACCGTGCCAGTGGGCACGGCCCGTTTGCGAATATCACTAACTCTCAACGTCAGCGAGGACGACGTGCGTGCAATGCTCGATGCCTTGATCGAGGAGACGAGAGGTGGACTTCTATGAGCCCAAGCATCGTGGTGACGGGCACAGATACCGGAATCGGAAAGACGGTGTTTGCCGCAGGGCTTGCGAAGCTCCTTGGCGGGATTTATTGGAAGCCGATTCAGGCGGGCCTCGGAGAAGAGACCGATACCGAGGCTGTGGCGCGGCTGGGCGGCCTGTCGGCCGACCGCGTCCTGCCAGAGCGTTACCGCCTTCGAACACCCGCCTCTCCCCACTATTCTGCCGAGCTTGACGGAGTACGCATCGCTCCAGAATCGCTCGAAGTGCCTGATACCGGGGGGCGGCCATTGGTTATCGAGGGCGCGGGCGGGCTGATGGTGCCGCTGAGCGGCGACACACTCTACATTGATGTGTTCGAGCGATGGCGGCTTCCGGTCGTGCTTTGCGCGAGCACAGCGCTGGGGACCATCAATCATTCGCTGCTGTCGATAGAGGCCCTCCGAAAGCGCGACATCCCCCTTCTCGGGATGGCCTTCATTGGCGAAAGAAATGCCGAAACCCAGACCATCATTCGCGAAATGGGGCGGGTGCGTTGGCTGGGCCGATTGCCATGGCTCTCTCCCCTCACGGCGGACACGCTAGAGGCAGCATTCAAGGCCTCATTTCGTGCAGATAGCTTCAAGTTGTATGCCAAAGAATAAGTCGCCGATCTGGCATCCCTTCACGCAACACGCTCTTCAAGACGAGATGACGAGGATTGTTCGGGGCGAGGGCGCCTATCTTCACACCGCGGATGGTCGCCGCATCATCGACGCAATCTCATCCTGGTGGGTGGTGACGCATGGTCATTGTCATCCATATATTGTGCGCGCAATCCAGGAACAGGCAGGCAAGCTCAACCAGATCATCTTTGCCGGGCATACCCACGATCCGGCCGAGGACGTTGCGGCGCAACTTCTGAAACTCGCGCCTCGTGGGCTCGAGCACGTCTTCTTCTCCGACAGCGGCTCTACAAGCGTCGAAGTCGCGCTAAAAATGGCGCTCGGCTATTGGCATAATGTCGGCCAGCAGCGAATACGCATCATCGTGATGCAACATTCGTATCACGGCGATACGGTTGGCGCGATGTCGGTCGGGGCTAGGGGCGTGTTCAACGCGGCGTACGGGCCCTTGTTGTTCGACGTCATCTCAGTCCCGTTTCCCGCAACAGGTCATGAACAGGACACGCTCGATGCCCTCGAGACCGCTTGTCGAAACGAAATTCCGGCAGCCTTTATTGTGGAGCCTCTGATATTGGGGGCTAGCGGAATGCTGATGTATCCTGCCTGGGTGCTCAGAGAGATGAAGCGCATCTGCGAGGCCTCGGACGTCCTGTTCATTGCCGACGAGGTCATGACGGGGTGGGGCCGTACCGGAACACTCTTCGCGTGCGAGCAGGCCAATATTACAC
Source organism: Bradyrhizobium sp. UFLA05-153 (assembly GCF_054185185.1). Classification (NCBI taxonomy): domain Bacteria; kingdom Pseudomonadati; phylum Pseudomonadota; class Alphaproteobacteria; order Hyphomicrobiales; family Nitrobacteraceae; genus Bradyrhizobium; species Bradyrhizobium sp. UFLA05-153. The sequence continues at coordinate 64,722 of NZ_JBBIAM010000016.1, read as the reverse complement.
CCGATATCGTCTGCTATTCCAAGGGAATTACGGGAGGAGCGCTTCCCCTCGCGGTAACTCTCTGTCGGGCGGATATTTTCGATGCGCATTATTCGAAGGATCGGACCCGCACGTTCTTCCATTCGAGTTCATATACCGCAAATCCCGTGGCCTGCGCGGCCGCAAGAGCCAATCTGGATCTTTGGCAAGATCCCCAAACTCACCAACGCGTGACGGCGATCGCCGCGATGCAAGAACAGGCAATTGAGCCATTCCGGGTCGATGCGCGCTTTGAAAACGTTCGCCGAACCGGCACGGTGACAGCACTCGATCTGAAGACGAGCGATCCGGGTTATCTGGCGGACATGGGTCCAAAGCTTCACGCCTTCTTCAAGAAGCGAAATCTGCTGCTACGGCCGCTCGGCAATACGATCTACGTTATGCCGCCCTATTGTGCGACAGCGGCAGACCTTGATGAAATCTATGCTGCCATCTGGGATGCTGCCAATGCGCTGGCTGGAAGGGACGCTTTGCGTGCATAGGCAGTCGGAGCTCCAACTTCTTATTTGTTCCGACGATAGGGCGAGTATCGCGCTCGCCCTATCGTGAGTCCGCGGTGGGCTTTGACGAAGGAGCCGATAGACGTTTGTCACGCGCGCAAGATTGAAAAGGGGCGTCGGTCTGCGCGATGGGTAGCTCTCGTCTGTCCGGGGGGCGCGGCGAGATCCAGCGTCTCGGCCATGTCAGTATAGTAACTCGTCCTCGAAACTGAGGCGCAGCTGCAGCGCTTTAAACAAGCGGAATCTATTACCGCCCAATTGAGGCGCTGCGTAGCACCCCGAAGGGCTGCTGCAGTTGAGCATCAAGGCGGGAAGCGCTACCTACTGAAAATCTGCCATCACTTCGTTGGAATGGTATTGGTGAAGTACCAAAAAGGCGCGAAGTCGTTCTTGTCGAGTGCGGAGGATCACGGCGACGACCCTTCTTCACTTGCTCATTGCAAGGCAGCATAGGAGTCAGGGGATTCGACCATCATCAATCGTCCATCCGCATTCGCCCAGTCGGGCCGATACCACTCTCGCCGCTCTCAAGCTTATCGAGCCGCGCCGAGAGGCTTTTTATCGCGCTCTCAGCGGCGCGGGCTATGGCTAGGACTTCGTCTGCGAATTCCTGTCCGCTGAGCTTGCTTCCGACTCTCGTTCGATCCGCCAGCTTCGTTATTGCATCTTCGAGTTGTATCAGGCTGAGTCGCATTCCTTCATTCCTAATGGTAGCACTGGGTCCGATGTCTATCCACGGGCCAAAAGCGCTCAACCCGCTAGAGACTTGGCGTAGTAGTCGAACAACTGTGTGCACGTGAGTTTGTTTTCGATGCGGATGTTGGGCGTCCCGATCACGGGAAGGCGGGTCGCAAATGGGGGATTCTCTAGAGGATCGTCCTCGATGTATGGGAACAGGGAGCTGAGCTCATCGACAACCTCACCCACATCACTGTCAGACATTCCAAAGGCCGTCCCGTAAATCTGCTTGGTCTCGCGTGATCCAGGATGCTTGAGTAGCGCCATGTTCTGCTTATGGTACGCAAAGCCAAGGAAGACGATGCACTGAGCCTCGCGTATTGTCGTCTGCATATTGTGCAGCACAGCCTCTTCCTCTATCCGCTCCGTGTAGGTCTTGATCGCCTTTGTTAATTCACGGAAATCCAACCGCGCGTGGTCTATGCCGCCAAACTGCACTTTCTCGAGCGGGCCGACCGACCCGTATGGGTGGATGATGTTGGCCTTTGAGACGATGCCTGCGGCTTGTTGCGGCCCGATGCCGTAGAGAAGCTGGAAAGCGTGGCCGAGGAAATATTCCAGGCATCGATCGTAGTTGAAGTTGATAAACGAAATGTCGCTCAGAATGCTCGCGACATCGGGCGCCTTCCTTCCCGGCCCGAGAATCTGCATGAATTTGACGAACCAGGAATCCCGAACGTTTGCCACGTCTAGCTTGTTGTGGATGTTCGACTGGTCCACGTAGAGCTTACAGCGTCGCTCCGCATTGAGGATCGCGCGGACAATCGCGGCCTTGCCAACGGTAACGACCTCGAGAGAACCTTCGTGTATATTCAGGAAATCATCTATCGAATTGGCAAAGAGCACGCCTTCATGGATGCGGCGGAAGGCGCCGTAGTACGCGTTCCAGTTCGGGGCGCCACGTTCAAAAAAGCTGAGAGCTAGGTCCTCATCGCGCGTGGTTCGCCCGATCTGCCCGTGATCAAGAACAACCCTCGTACGGTCCGCAATGTCTTCCGCTAGTTGTCTGCCGACCGGCAAGCCGATGTCATGCCCGGCACCTGCGCCGATAACGAAGAGTGTCTTGCGGTTGAACATTTGCCGAGCTTATCACGATTCGCGAAACAAATCGTATGCCGACGAATTTTAGGGTCACTTCACGCGAGGGGAGGGCCTGAAGGCTGCGTGCGCGACTTCCCGATAGTGTCTCAGTTTGAAATCGCGCTATTTCGAACAGCCGAGCTTTTGCATCATTTCCTGTATCGGTTCGGCCTCGGTCGATGAGTGGCCAGCTTTGATCGAGGCGGCTGCTTCTATTGCGAGCTTGGCGCAAGTTTCGGCAATAGGGTTTTGCACCGCCCCACTTGAAACGGCTGGGGTCGCCGGAGTTTTTGATGCATCAGTGATGACTGGCGCAGCGGTCAAGGTATAAACTTGTCCTTCCAGTCGTTTGACGCGACCATCCAGGCTGAAGGACACTACCAGACTTCCCCGTGGCCCTCCCGACCGGCCCGGCCCCTGGAGGTGCGAGACGCTCGGGCCACCGAAGCGCTGAGGCGAGGGCAGGGGGAGAGAGCGAGCGAGAGACGCTGTCGGCGCCTCAAGCCGCTGCCTCCAGGGCCGTCCGCTTGACACCCGCAGGCGAAACAGCTCAGGGCGAGCGAGCTTGGCGCCGCTTTCGTTCTCCACCTAACAGGATGCAACCTTGAGGCCGCGCTACAGTGGCGAAGGCCTTGAGTTGATCCTTCGCGGCGTGCGTCCACTCCGAGGTGGAAGCGCGACTTTTCAATGGCTTAGATTGATGCTGGCGCTCCCTAGTGTTCTGTCCCGGAAATTCGCCGACAAAGTCGTGCGAGTTTCTGGAGGATGGAGTCGGCCGTGAATCTGCATTGTGGGGGCAGATAAAGCGGTCGATTTTTTTGACGAGGCCGGAATCGAACTATCCCCGTCGGATTGCGCGTTGGGTGATGAGTGCGAAGAAGCGTTCGACCTGGTTAAGCCAGGAAGCGTAGGTTGGTGTGAAGTGAATGTGCCAACGCGGACGGCGGCTAGCCAGGCCCTGACCTTGGGATGCTTGTGGTTGGCGTAATTGTCGACGACGAGATGGATGTCGAGTTGCGCCGGCACATTAGCTTCGATGTGACGCAGGAAGGCGAGGAATTCCTGGTATCGATGGCGGGGTTTGCATTGAGCGACGATTGCGCCGTCGAGCACGTTGAGGGCGGCGAACAGGGTGGTCGTGCCATGACGCTGGTAGTCCTGGGTGACAGCTTCGATGTAGACGAACCCCATAGGAAGCATCGGCTGGGTTCGTTCGAGGGCCTGAATTTGGTCTTCTCATCGACGCAAAGCACCACGGCCTTTTCAGGCGGATTGAGATAGAGCCCGACCACGTCGCGCAGCTTCTCGACAAAGAAGGGATCGGTCGAGAGTTTGAAGCTGCGGGTGCGGTGAGGCTGCAGACCGAGAGTTGGAACAGGCGATGAACGGTCCTTTTTGGCAATCCCGGTCTTTTTGGCGATCGCGCGCACACTCCAATGGGTTGCGGCTTTGGGCTTGCGAGCGAGTGTCTTGGTGATCAGCTCGGCCACAGTCTCATCCTCAACCGTGCGGGGCCTGCTGGTACGCATCTCGTCGTAGAGCCCCTCGACCCGATTTGCGATGAAGCGATTGCGCCATTTGCCGATCGTATGGGCCGACACCAAGCCACGTCGCAACGACGGCATTGCTCGGCTCACGTTCGCAGGCCAGCACGATCTTTGCTCGCAGCGTCAGCACCGCAGGGAGCGAGCGCGATCGTGTCCTGCCCGTGAGCTACGTGCGCTCGTCGCTGGAAATCGTCAGCTTCGACTTCAGGCGCCGGTGCGCATCGGGTATCTTCTTCGATAAGGGCACCCGAAACCCGTGCAGCTATTATGCTACGAACTTACGGGGCAGAACACTAGCGGAAACTGAGAACGTGAGCGCAGCGCATTGAAAAGTCTAGGATTTAACCACCCGATTGCAGCGCTGTGTAGCACCGGGAGGGGCGCCGGTCGAGGCCCTGCGTTGCGGGTCCCGATTTCCGGCTATTATTGTCCGAATCGTTGCTCGGAAATTGCCATGCCAGATTGGGCGCAGAGTTTACTCCAAGCCATTTCCAACACTAGATGGTTGCGTTGGATCGGACTCAGGCAGCTTGCGAGCTGGTTTCTCGCGCGTCATGGACGAGCGATGATCGGCTTTGGTGCCAACTTCTTCGCCTCTCGGACGGCCTTGGAGCAACACAGGAGCTTCGACGATCTTATCGGAAGCACTGAAGCGGTAGATGCAATCTATATCACGGGGCGATCCTTTATCCGAAACGACTCGAAACGATTTCGACGCATCCGGAGATTGATTCTCCCCGATCCACGTAGCGATTCATTCCGATTTTATGAACAGAGCACGGGCGAACCGAATTTGGTCGACTCTGTGCTGAGAGCAACAGCGGTTTGCCGTGACGATATCAAGATAGAGGTTCGGTGGTGCGAAGTGCTCGTGCAGCAGTCAGTGCTTATCGGCGACTCCGACAAGAGCACCGGTTGGGTCCATGCCGAGTTGGCCGTGCCGTTCTCGAAGGCTAACTCACGACCAAGCTTTACGGTTACGAAAAGACGTTTTGAAAACGTCGTGAACTCCTATCAGGAGACCTTCAACCAGCTTTGGGCAGTCAGCTACACTCCCGACGCTTCGCCCGAACCACCTCGCAAGCCGTTGCGGATACTTCCCAAGCCGCCGCCGAAGATCGCGGCTCGGCTTGAAAGCAGGTTGCTAGAAGAGAATTGGATGCTGACTTTTGATCCGACTAGGGGGAGAGGTAAGCCGCTGGTCTTCTTGGATGGCGGTTCGTTTGGCGAGGGCGGGAATCACAACGAAACCCGATGGGAGCTGAAGGGGGACATCCTGCAAATCTACCGAGAGACGGGCGTGCTCCAGAACAGATTCCGCTATGATCGAACGGGCGACCGTTTCATCTGGATCAAGGACCCATCGGCAAAGGGCATTGATCATCAGGTGATCTACAACGTTCGATAGTCCGGCGGTGGCGTTTCACGCACGTCATCCGTTCTTTCCGCATCAGCTTCTCTGTCCACGATCCATCTTGAACGAAGCTTTAACGTGGCTCTGTCTCCGCATTTGCAGCTTATGTCCAATCCTTCCCGCGCCATACTTTGCAGGATTTCTTGCTTCTCACCGCAGAGCTTGCAATCCCAACTGAACGAGTGCGCTATAAAGGCATAACTACCGTTCCTTCGTGGCTCCACGTCATAGAGTTGACCACAGTTGCCGCACTCGATTGGACCGCTGGCCAGAGCCGCGATGCGTCGCTTGATCGCAGCCTCACACGTGCAATGATAAGTCACACTCTCAGAAAAATTAGCGTTCCAAATGGATGGTTCTAGTATGCGTTTAAGCTCGTCATGGATCAGCGTCGAACGCTCACGGCAGGCTGCTGCATCAAAGACTAGCCCGTTGCGCTGCTGCCTGACTGTTGGCACGTGCAGAAAGCTACCGAGTTGATGATATGACTTGGTGACCCATGCGGCTTTAGGGCGGCGGTCCTCGCCAAGATTTCTCCGTTCTCCATCCGGCTCCCCGCCAGAGCCCTCTCGCCGCCATCGAAGAAACGAACTCTGATCGGCCCAAGGATCAATCCTCACCAACTCCTTCATTACCTTGTCGGGCTGCCACGTCTCTATCACCTTGAGGGAAGCTTCCGCCAAATAGCCGGTGAGTATCTCATAGGATAGGGCCTCGATGCATTTGCGCAGCTCAAGACAGACATACGTCAACCGGTCAGAATCGCCAGCGGCCAAGAGCTTGCCTGCGTTTTCGAGATGTTGCTTTGCGAGCCATCTGTACTGCATTCGTCAAGTATCCCCTTTGGGTCCAGGCCAAAATTAAGGGTCACGAACGCAACAAGTACGCCGTGGAGATTGCTGCACGACTTCCCCCCGTGTACCCCGGGCCAGCCCGGCCCCAGGAGGGTGACGACGCAAGCACCTCAGCTTATCAGCGATGCGAGCCTCTGAAGTGCAGCAGCGAGGGCGGCGGCGCTGGCCGCATAAGCGCTCCAACGAGATTGTGCCTGCGCAGTGCCCGTCACGTCATACAGGCGCCGTGGCGCAGCCTGACCATCAGCCCAAACCTCAACCCGGGCTGAATAAAGCCAGAGGCGAGTCACAATGAATGCGCACACGGCTGAGGCCTTCCTCATCATTGGCAAGCATGGTGGCATAGTGGTGCTCGGCCATGCGTTTGATCTGGGCGTCGGAGAGCGTGGGAGTGACCGGCCGCTCGACGAGCAGCGCCTCAGCCTTCGCAATGGTCCGGTCGAAGTCAGCCAGCACGTGCGTTGCAGCCACGTTGGCAGCCTTGAGGCTCTTCGTGCCGAGTGACTTCTTAAGGAAGACTCGGCGAGGTTCATCGGCGTTGAGTACGCGGGCAACGGCCTCTTGCAGGCGCTCCGGTACCCTTGCGCTGAGCATAGTAGTTCCGTGGCGGTCCTTAATTACTCCCATCAGTGCGCGCGTCGAAAAGCTACGACCTTCTGCTACCACTTAGACAGCAGAAAAGCTAATGATTGCGCTATGTTACTGAGGTATCAGTACTTCTTGCGCCGCTAGCGCTCCCTAGCGGAGGGAGTGAATCCTGCGCAATTGCGCCAAAGTTCGCTCGATTTATGCGCGAGCTGCTACCTGAGGTGCGAGTCTGCGGCGAGAGGGCATGATATGCGGATCTCGCAATCGTTCTTGGGACAGTCGACGATCGGTCAATTGGCGACGCGAGCACGCTGAGTCTGAGGACACGAAGGACAAAGAACCAAAGCAAACCGCCCGGCCGGTCTCGTCACGGGACGAGTCGATCCCGGTCTCTTCGTTAGCCTTGTGTAACATACCCAACAGAGGTTGCGAATGGTCGGCATCTTTTTTCCGAGCTTACGTTTCGAGCGTGCTGATCAGAAGCGCACCGGAAATGTTCACGGATTGATTGGCAATTTGATGTCCGTATCAACGGCTGCGAAACGCTTCGTATTGCCAAATCTTCGTCGACTTCGGCCAAGCCTGCGAACTAAGATTGCCATGCTTGGAATAGTGGGCGTGCTCGTCACAGGGGCGAGTTGCATCGTGGGGCTCAATTATGTTGCGCAAGTGCAGCACGAGGCAGATCAGAGCGTCCACCTTCGTGCGCACTTGGCGGCGCTTTCAGAAGCGTTTCTTGAATCGCAGCAGCTAGCACTGGAGTTTCTGCGTAAGCACGATGAAGCGTTGATCGCGCGGCACGCCCAAGGCATCAGGAAGGAGCTGGCCCACCTCAACCAGATCGAGGAGTACGTTGCCTCCTTGCGGGAGGGCGATCCCCTGAAAGACGTATCTTTCCTGCGCGCTGGAATCGGCCTTTATGCAAGACGTTTCAACAACATCGTTTCAGCGCAGCGCGTCCTTGGCTTCGCCGAGAATGATGGGCTCCAGGGCAAGCTGCGCGACGCCGTGCATCAGGCCGAATCCCAGCTTGCGCAGTTCAATCAACCGCAGCTAACTCTGTTGATGCTGATGATGCGGCGGCACGAAAAGGATTTCATGCTGCGGCGTGAGGAGAAGTACGGCGATGAACTGGAAAAGCGGGTCGCCGAATTCGGAACCGCGCTTGCGTCTTCCCAGTTGGCGCCGGACGTCAAGACGGAACTGAAGGCGCTCATTGATTCCTACCGAGCTAGCTTTGTGGCCTTCATGGTTGCTCAACAGGCGTTGGATGACCAGGTTGATGATCTCGGGCAGATTTACGGTCGCAATCGTCCTCTCCTCCTGAAAGCGATCGCGGCGGCTGATGCCAGCTCTGCGGCAGCAGAAGAGCGTGTTTCGCGCATCCGCCAGATGCTAGGCTGGGGAATTGGGTTTGCCACGTTCGTAATCGGGTTGGTTGCCGTCTTTGTCGGGCAGGGCATAGCCCGGCTGATCACACGCATGACCAAAGCGATGCGCCAACTGGCGGCCGGGCAATTCGAGGTGACCCTACCCGGACTTGATCGTTCAGACGAGATCGGTGAAATGGCGCAGGCCATGGAATCGTTCAAGCTTAAACTAGGTGAGAAGGCGCAGGCCGAGATTGCAGCGAATCTGGAACAGGATCGATTGGCGGGGATGCGCCGGAAGGCGGAGCTGGAGAAGTTTGCGAGGACGTTTGAAGATGCGGTAAGCGGCGTCATCGACACACTGTCATCCGCCTCGACCGAGCTGGAGGCTTCCGCTCGCAGCCTGACGGACACGGCGCACAACACACAGGAAGTCTCTGACAAGGTCGCCTTCGCCTCGGAGGAAGCTTCAGGCAATGTTCAGGTCGTCGCTGCACGTACCGCTGAGATGATGGCGTCTGCTACGGAGGTTGGACGCCAGGTCGGGCAATCTACAGAAATCGCCAGAGGCGCCGTGCGTCAGGCGGAAGAAACCGACCGAAGGATAAAGCACCTATCGGCAGCTGCGCTAAGGGTTGGTGGCGTGGTTGAGCTAATCGCCGCAATTGCCCGGCAAACAAACCTTTTGGCGCTTAACGCAACGATCGAGGCTGCGCGCGCGGGCAAGGCCGGCCGCGGCTTTGCGGTCGTGGCGCACGAGGTAAAGTCGCTGGCAACACAGACAGCCAAGGCGACCTCGGAAATTGCAGAGCAAATTGCGGATATCCAGGCGGCCACGGAAGAGTCGGTCTGCGCCATCACGGAGATCGGTAGCAGTATCGGCAGGATCTCGCAAATCGCATCGACGATTGCTGCTGCGATCGAAGCGCAGGATACGGCAACCAAAGATATTGCGCAGAATATCCAACATGCGGCGCAAATGTCGACGCAGGTCGCCAGCAACATCCGGCAGGTTGCACTGAGCGCCTCAAGTACCGGCGCGTCATCCTCACAGGTACTGACATCTGCGAATGCGCTGGCCCAAAGCAGTCATCGTCTCAAACTCGAAGTAGATGGCTTTCTCGCCGCGGTCAGGTCGTGATCATCTGAAACTCGTGCAGAATTATTGAACCATTTGACGTGTGATTATTTGCTCTCACTGGGGGTTTCAGAATGCCCGCCTACCTTGCGTCGTATGATCTGAAGGAGACCAATCCTGATCCGCACCCCACCTTTTTGAAGCAAGCAGCGGCGCAGGGCTGGAAATTGTGGATACTTAGCCCGAACAACGTGCGGTATCGACTGCCAAACACAACGTTGGTAGGCTTATTTGACAGTTTGGCCGTTGCTGAGGCCAGGCTCGAAGCGGCCCGGTTGGCAACGGAGAACGAAATGGGCGGCACCGTTGCGACGAGCAAGTGGATTGTTGCGGAATACGGACCCACTCGCTTCAACTCTGACGAACGGCAGAGCGCGTAAGCTAGAGGCCGCCGGAGTTGTGCTGGCCGACCAGGTTCATCATGATCCTCGCTTGCAGCGTTGGCTTCGTCGGCCAGGAACTCAACGTTTCAGGCTGCTTTTTCGCCTGCCATCAATCGATAAAGCGAGATAATTGGCCGTGTGCGAGACGCCGAGGTTCTCAGATGGAGAAAATCCGCTGGCGCGTTAGGACCGGTCGAGGAGATATCTGTTGGCGCCATGCGGCCAATGAGTTGCCAGCCAATCGCGAAGGCAAACTCGAACCATTGTACATGGCATTCCAAGGTGCAACCCCGGTTCGTCTCGTGGTGTAGGCGAGATGCCGCGGCTTCGAGTCTACACTTTTGTGAAATTCAACAGATGAGCGAGGAATGGAACTGGTATCCTCTCTGGCGGGGCGGCGCGAGCCTGGCGCGCAGCCGGTTCGCATGTTGATAGCCACAAGGGACTTTTCATCCGATGATCGCGCAATCATTGGATGTTTTTGGCGCACCTTTCCTTGAATATGGAGCGCACGTTTGTTTTTTTTGCGCTCAGCATTGACAATTTTCTCCCATCTTTCTTAGGAAGCGACGACCCTGGATCTGCAGGGTCAGTCGACGGATCGGATTTAGGATGAGCCACATTTCGCAGGCGCCTGTCGAGCGCGTCACCATTCCAGCGCTTCACCGATGGAAGGGGGAGGGCCGGCGTATCGTAATGACCACCGCTTACGATGCGGTGACGGCACGCATCGCCGACCCAATCGTCGACATCATCCTTGTCGGGGATAGTGTTGGCAATGTCTGCCTTGGATTTGACAACACGCTGCCGGTCAGCATTGCGATGATGAACCATCATCTTGAAGCCGTAGCGCGCACAAGGCCTCACGCCTTGCTTATAGCCGACATGCCCTTTCTCAGCTTTCACCTCAGTCCCGAGGAAGCCATCCGCAACGCCGGAGGTTTCCTGCAACGTGGGGCCGACGCCGCGAAGCTTGAGGGTGGGGCCAAGCGTGCCGAAATCGTACGCGCATTGGTTGATTGTGAGATTCCGGTCATGGGCCATCTCGGCCTGACGCCGCAGAGCGTCAATGTTATGGGTGGTTTCAAGGTGCAGGGTCGGAATGCCGATGATGCTTTACGTCTGCTCGACGACGCCTACCGTCTACAGGAGGCTGGATGCTTCGCTATCGTTCTGGAGGGTATCCCGGCAGAACTCGCTGCCCGAGCGACCGAGATTTTGACAATACCGACGATTGGAATCGGGGCTGGCCCCAGTTGTTCGGGCCAGGTACTTGTATTTCATGATGTGCTGGGCTTAACCGAAGGCCGTCGGCCAAAATTCGTTCGCACCTATGTCGAGGGTTTTCGGCTGTTGCAGGAGCCGCTGTCACACTGGGCCGCAGACGTCCGCAACGGCGCATTCCCGACGCCTCAAGAATCCTATCGGCTTCCCGAAGGCATGAGTGAGGCGATCTCAAACTGGGCGCCTTCCAATCCAACCTGATGTAAAGTCAAAACATGCAAACGATTACGACGGTCGCTGAGCTTCGTACCGCTCTCGCAAAAGCTCGTGACAAACGGGTCGGCTTCGTGCCGACAATGGGTTACCTGCACGACGGCCACCTGGCATTGGTCGAGGCCAGTCGTGCGCAATGCGACGTCACGGTCGTCAGTATCTTCGTCAATCCCACTCAGTTCGGGCCGAACGAGGATCTTGGCACCTATCCGCGTGCCTTTCTGCGGGATGAGAGGCTGTGCCGTGATGCCGGCGTGACCATTCTTTTTGCTCCCGATGCAGGGGAGGTCTATCCGGCTCAGTTTGAGACCTTTATCGAACCTGGCGAACTGGCAAAATCGTTGTGCGGATCTTTCAGACCTGGACACTTTCGCGGTGTCGCGACCGTCGTCTGCAAGCTGTTCAACATTGCGCAGCCCGATATCGCATTTTTCGGGCAGAAGGATTTCCAGCAATGCGCGGTCGTGCGTCGCATGGCAGTTGATCTCAATCTTCCTGTCGAGATCGTCACAGTGCCAACCGTTCGCGAGCCGGACAGACTCGCTATGAGCAGCCGCAATCGCTATCTCAACAAAGATGAGCGCCGGCGGGCTCTTGCGATCAGTCGGGGTCTGTTCGCGGCGGAGGCCGAATTTCACGCAGGCGAGCGCGAGTGCGAGAAACTTATCATGATCGCCAGGCGGCATTTGGATGGGGTCGACCGGCTACAGTACCTTGAGCTGGTCGATGCCGATACGCTTGAGCCGGCGTCGAGTCCCTTAACTAATCCTGCGGCTCTGTGCGCTGCGGCCTACGTCGGCTCGACGCGGCTGATCGATAACGTAATCCTTAAGCCGGAAGTCGGCACGTAGTACGAGCGATCTGGCTCGAGCGACGATATCGCGGCTCGACGACTCTAGGCGGTAAAAAGGCGCGATCGCGGCGCGCGATGCTGACTGCTGAGCATGAGTGCGAGCGTCACAATATCAAGCACATAGCGAAACAGGCACTCGATGGCGGGGCCAGCTGCTGGAAGCAGACTACAAATGTGAAGATCCTTTGCCTAAGCTTTCCAATGCAGCCGGTCTTGTCGTCTTTGCGGTGATTTTATTCACCGCCCGCAACCCCGCTGTTCGCAGATAAGACCAAATTTGGTCTGCCGTGTCCGCCTTCGCAAGGAGCGCTGAGCGCCTCACGCTAAGCCAGCCTCAAAGGCAACACCTCGGCCGGTCCGAGTGTCCATGCTGATTTGAACAGTTCGAGACCACTTGGCGTCGGATTGCTGCGCTTTGAGAGTGCGAAGGCGTCGCCAAACTCTATTTCAGTGTGGCCGGATGCAAGTTATCAATCGATCTCTCTAAAATTCGTCGAAAATTGCCGATGGGGTGCAGGATTTAGGCTCAAGTCCGCTACGGATTGCACTAATCAAGATTGAACGACGCGTATAGTCACCAATAACGGCAAGGCCCTCCAATGGAGCGGTTGCTTCGTCAAATCGGTGCGCAATCAAGCGATGGCGCGCGGTGTCCCGTACACGCTGGAAGCTTGGCGCCGGCCGAAGTCGCGCATGGCTTGCGCGCGTAGTGCTGCGCCGAAGGAAATGCCGGGCGCGAGGGGCTATCCACGTAACGCCGACAGGAGGCAAGAATGCAAAACAGCTCCCATAATTCGGGGCATGGTACAGCAAGGTGCTGTGCGATCTGCGGTGGAAGGTTCGGTCTGATCCGCTACTACTGCTGGCGAACGGCTCTTTGTTCCAAGAAGTGCGTCGACCGTTTCAGAGTGCGGCGGGAAGGCGATCATAGATGGCTTTCCTGGCTGCGAGGGCCTAGCCCCATCGAGATCGGTTCAGGACTCGGCGTGTGATCTGCGGTTGCCCCGAGATCAGCGGGACTTCGAATACAGGGATCGCTGACAAGTCCCAGGCTGGATGAAAACCCTGACGGGCCATGCTATGAAATTCATCCTCGTGAATCACAGGACCCCGCACGGCAACACAACCTGCAGTGGATGTTCTCGGTCCTTAGGTCCAGGTTATGTGCGAGACGCGATAACGGGAGGAGGATATTGCGAGTACGACTGCTATCGACGTCGTCACCTGACAGCGATCGCCTTGCCTTACCTGACAGCCCGGGGCTTCTTTAGGCACGATACGCAAGCTCTCGTTCCTGTTGGATTTGAGGCCTTGCTGAGTGCAGCTTCATGTTGGCTTAACGTCGGCCTCGCCACAATGTCATGGATCAATACGGTGGCGTGTCCCGGCCAGCCCTCTAGGTCTGAAAGACCTCCATTGGCTTAACCTCGGAGTGGTGTGGACCGCGCGGGACTTGCGATGGTGTGTGCGGATTGAACTGATGGGGAGCTTGCGTGATGACGAGGACGGCGACCGGGCGGCGCTCCGGCAAGACGTCCACGGCATTGCGATCCGCACTTGGTTTGAACCCGCGTTGCCGCCCAAGCGCCCCTTACGTGGCAAGCGCCGTCTTTCCTTCTTTTCGACGACATAAATGACGTGTATGAATCCGTATCCGCAACGTCAGCGGGTTCTTTTGCGTTTCCAATTCGATGAGGATTTCCATGAAGAGACGTTTCTGGATCGCTTTGGGCTGTGCAGTGCTCCTGGGGGCGCCCGCCAACGCCTGGAATAACTTCGGACATATGGAGGCGGCTGCGCTGGCCTGGAGTCAGCTGACCCCCGCCGCCAAGCAGGAAGCCACGCGCCTTCTCAAGCTCAATCCTCAATACGATGGCTGGATCCAGGGCGTGCCGGCAAGCCAGCGTGACCAAATCGCGTTCGTCAAGGCGGCGACGTGGCCGGACCAGATCAAATCGCTCAGCGACTACCACAACGACGGCGACAGAAACGGCGATGTTGCGCCCCAGACGCCCGAAGCTTCGCAGAACATCGGCTATGCAGATCACTTCCGGCACAAATACTGGCACTTCATTGACGAACCGTTTTCGACGGATGGTACCTCGTTGCAGCAGCCGCAATCGCCCAACGCACAAACTCAGGTTGCTGTCTTCAAAAGCACGCTTGCCGATAAGACGGCATCGGACGACGTGCGCTCATACGATCTTTCCTGGCTGCTGCATCTCGTCGGTGACCTGCATCAACCGTTGCACGCTACCTCCCGCTTTACGCACGCCGAGCAAGATGGCGACGCTGGCGGGAACGACGTAAAGATCAAGTGCACCAAGTGTGGAAGCGCCAGAGAGCTTCACGCGTTCTGGGACGGGCTCTTGGGACCGACCAGCGCGCCGCCACAGGATACGATCGACGCCGCAGCGGATCTTCGTACGGTGGATAGCGGTTCGACGAATGAGAACGATTGGATCCACGAGAGCTTCGAGATCGCCAAGCAGTCAGTGTACGCGCCGCCGATCCGCGGCGGCGATGGCCCGTACAAACTCACGCAGGCCTATCAGTCGAGGGCCCACAGGATCGCGAACCAGCGGATTGCGCTCGCCGGCGCCAGGATTGCGGCGATTCTCAACGACGCATTCAAATGAGCGTCCGTCTGGGTACTCATCATAAGTTGTTGCGCACGATGGCCAAGCATCCCAGCAGTAAACGTTCGATAGGCGAGCATCACGGCTAGACGTTTTTCGTGTTCACAGCAGCTCGCCGTATCACTTCGCGTGAGAACGAGCATGCCAAGACGTACCGTGCTCGAGTGAGATGCATGCCAGCGCCTTCGGCAGAATAGAAGGCGCGAGCAAAAAATCGGCGCGCTTCCTATTATTTGGCAGCCGCTCTGGCATTGGCCGCTCGCGTTGAGCGGGGCCGCCGCTTCTGGAGGCGGCGGCCCCTTGCCGCGAAGGCGCCGGTTACGCGAGACATCGGCACGTCCGCGACCGCCACCAAAATGAGCGCGGTTCATGTACGGCGACAAGGAGCTTTGCTCGTTAGTATTACTAATCAAGGTTTCCGCAATGCGATGCTGCGTGGTGCTGCGGGATCCGATATATTAGTAAATTCAGGTTATTCGTTTATTTGAGAGATAGATGTCGCATTCAGTTGAGTTGATAGTCAACGGCTATGTCAGACTAAACGACCGTGGCGCACTGGAGAGCCTTCTTGCGCATCGGCAGGAGTTGCTCAGGCAACTAAAGGGCGTCACCGGCATCGATCCAAGACAAGTCGTCGCGCAAGTAAGCCAAGAAATCGCAGTCATCGAAGCTGGACTTGCGACGATCGCGCCAGAGTGACGCGCAGGCGGCTGCTCAGTAGAGAAATGTGGTGTTGGATCCGTCGCCATGGCTTTCACGCCATGCGGGCTAATCCGGAAACGACTAGCGCGAGCATGGTGATCCGGAGGCACTAGCTACGGCGGGTCACGACTGGTGTTGGTACCATTGCACAGCAACGGATTCGTCTGCGAGCCAATTGTTCATGCCGGCTCTCGCGCGAAGGCCCCCTGAGCGGGGATTCTCGGCAACGATCCGCGACGTCTCTTCGAATGTAAACGGCGCACTATACCCGTCCGTACAATATCCAGCCGAGAAGCATTCGAAACAGGCTGGTATCTGAGCGTTGCCAGCGGGTTGGATTCAAGTACCAGCATCGGGCCCGGCAGGCAGCCAGTTCGTTTGTTTTTGATGGAGAAGCGCCAGGCCACGATCATCACCCCATCGTTGCACATCCTCGGCCTTGCGCTTGACCGACTTGCGCTGGTTTGTCACCCCGCTCGGCGACTTGCGAGATGGCAAGATGGTGCAGCTCGTTCAGGGCGATGTGCGGGTACTCAATAGGAAGCGAAACGATCCACGCCCGTGCGGGAGGCCGCGTGTTTGGTCCCTGCGATGCGGTTCGTCACGTCATCGCGGGTCTGCGAGGCGAAGCGGTCATCGAGGTCCTCTTCGATCACCCCGGCTGCGTATAACTGATCGAGCAGGTCGGCGACTGCAAGGACGCTCGGTCCGTCGGTCGTGACCCGCATAACCAGCCCCGACGCTGTACAATTGCCGCACGCGATCTGATGACCAACGGAAGTTGGAGCGACATCGTCGAGCACGTGGTGTTCCATGTTGCGTGAGCGTAGATGGAAGGAGCGGTTTCCTGCTTTGTATTGCAAGTCCCTGCGGAAGCGGATCGGCAGGTCGGGGGCTGGGCTCTCGAGCATATGCTGGTCGATCATTCTCTGCAGTCCCTCGCGAAACTCGTCAGGCGTCCTGAAGACGCGTTCACCCACGATGCGGTACCCGAGAGGCCAACGTTCGCTACCCGGCACCGGCGTCACCAGTGTTAAACGTCCCTGGGGCATATTTACCAGGAAGCCGGAAACACAGGCGATCGTCGTTTGGTCGCGATCCAGCAAGGCGATTGCATCATTCTTGTTGGCGCCCATGAGCTTCTCCTTTCGCTCGCGCGCCCGCCCGGTGAGAGCCTTTGCGATCGGCGCCTCCTTGCCTTGCAGGATGAGTTCGACCCCCATCAGCTCCTCAGCCGAAAACGCCGTGTGAATCTGATTCGGATGTCTCGTGCTCAACACGGAAAAACGATTCGTCGTAGTGCCGTGCAGGTTGAAAAGCGCGAGCACGCGCCTCGTGAGCGCCTCATCCTTGAGCGGCGCGGCCGTCGTTGTTTGCGGTAATGCGCCCGTGATCTGATAATAGTCGAACAGAAAGCGGTCGTAGTGTGGGTTGTCCATGGGATCTGTGGCCCAGTAGCAGAAGCCAGTACGGGCCGCCGAACCAAACATCTCGCTCGTAGCGCCAACCACGCGACGCCAAAGCTCTGCATGTTCTTTGGTATACTCGTAATAGCCTTTGAAGCGATCGGCCGAGAGGCCACAGAACCAGCAGCCGACGCTGCAGCCTTCGCTCAGCTCGAAAGCGATAATGGGGTGTGTAAACGACGGCGCCGATCTGCCCAATTCGTCGTCGCAGCGCCGGATTTGGCGTTCGCGCCAGGCATGAAAGCGCGGGTTGATTGTCGACATCTGGCCTCTGTTGCGCAGGAAGTCCCGATGGCGCAACATCTCGCGGGTATACTCGTCCCACATCATAGCCAGCGGCCACGGGGCAGAATCCGACTTGAAGCGGTATTTCAGGTGGTCAGCGCGCCAGAGCGGCAGCATTTCCATCGGGTCAACTTCGATGCCGTGGCGCTCTGTTACCGCTCGAGGCGCGTCGACGTTCTCCGAAAGCGCCCTGCGGAACTCCATGTCGCCGGCAAGCCGCTCCATGAAGCGCTTGACGTGTGACAACGTGCGCCATTGTTCGGGTGTGCGGCGGTCGAAAAATTGTCGGCGGTGTTCGCCCTGACGGTTCCGATGCGCCCTTGCCGCATTTCGTAGGACGGATGGCATGATCTCCCCCTGACGAAGTTTGCTTTCATGTTCTCTGCGCACTCGGCTTCAACCGATCAAACGCGGCGAGAGCTAAAACTTACGTCACTCTACGACCACAATGACAACTACAACGACTAGAACGACCGCGGCGAAGCTGGGGACCATTTCCGGGACTTGCACAGCGCTCATCGGTGCGTCCGTCGTGGAGCTAGCCAACGCAGTGGTCTGTACAAGGCTCGTCGACGCCGCAATGCTCGAACCTTGCTTTCGGCCTGCAATCGCGTCGACCTTCTTAGTTGTGAAATCCCCTCGGCTAGGCGATGGGATGCAACTTTTAACCTCATCAAGCGTGAAGTTGTAGCCGAGGCGGTTTCCCATCGCCACAATCGGTGCAAGTCCTGTAGCGTATGGTGTGACGTTTTCAAGCAGACGACCCTTTTTCCCTAGATCGTCAACGAATCTCTCTACATCAGTTTGCGACACAGCTAATCTCCGCGCGCCTTTTCCTAATGTTGCCTACCAATCCCTGCCGCCCTTACAAGCGATGACGTCGTGAACAAAGCAAGCAGCGTGCCGACCCGGAATATTCTGCGCGGGTCGTTTGGCCGCACGTATCGTCAACTTGCCGACATTTGGTCTCGATCCCGACAATGGGGCCCCTCTAAAATGTTGGCAAACCGCGAAGTTCTTCGCTCAATAAGCACTCTGTGGTCGCCAGCGCAGTTGCGGATCCCGCCAGTCGTTTCCTTCCCCGACATCGGCGA
Organism: Bradyrhizobium sp. UFLA05-153; assembly: GCF_054185185.1. NCBI lineage: Bacteria > Pseudomonadati > Pseudomonadota > Alphaproteobacteria > Hyphomicrobiales > Nitrobacteraceae > Bradyrhizobium > Bradyrhizobium sp. UFLA05-153. The sequence continues at coordinate 46,535 of NZ_JBBIAM010000016.1, read as the reverse complement.
TCCCCGGCCCTGGAATCGATATTGCGTCGGCCGGTGCCTAGGCCCACGGTCAAGGTGCGTGGTTTGGAGCGACAGTCCGATCCTGTCATGCCAACAGCTTTTGACCGGATCGCCGTAGTTGTCTGGGAGGACATGAAACCACTAGCGTGAGGATCGCGTTTCAAACACTCCTGAACCGTGCACATCATGCTTTGCATATCGCGGCGCCTGTCGGTGTGGCCTGTTGCGACCCAAACCCTGACGCAGCCCGGAATCGCGATCATCCCCGTCAGAGAAGCTCAGGACCCCGCTGCAGCGCCTCGCTGCAGACCAAGGGGCGAAAAGTACCGGACGGCCGCCGCGGCGTGATACCGAGAAATAGATTAGGAACCGCTAAAGGCGCTATCCACGGCCCACGTTGATAAAAAGCCAGAAGCACCACATTCAAGATCGTGGTGGGACTTTTGTCTCGCGTTCTCACTCGCTAGTTTGCTGAGGCCGATCGAGAAGATCAAGCGCAGTACCTATCTGCTCGAGCTGACGCTCGATTTTCTCGCGCTGCTCATCGTCTTGGGCGGAATCAAGTTGCTCAATGAGCTTCTGCTTTCGGGCAAGCAGATTTTTAATGACCGTCGTCATCTGATCTCCGTTACAGCTCGCGATCCATCGCGCGATGCTTCCTTTTCCTCATCTTTGATCCAGCGCGTCCGCCGGCCGCGGTAGGGACCGTCGCGATGCTGAGAGACCACTTCGAAAGGCTAGGCCGTTCGGGGGGATGGCGGCTGCAAAAAAAAGCCAGCAGCCGCGCCGCAAGCAAACCGTAGAGAGGGTGGACCTGACGCATAGTGTACGTAGAAGAACGACACTATTTGCTTAAAGAGGGTGGTGGCGTCTCCTTTGTGCGCGTTGGCAATATCGGATACTCGATCTTGGGTAGACGCCCGCTCAGTGAACTAAGAAACGCAACAATATCGTTCTGCTCCTTCTCACTGAACTTGGCGCCGAGCTGGACTTCACTCATAACTTCTACGGCTTCCTTGAGAGTCCAAACCTGACCCGAATGGAAGTAGGGCGCCCGCAAGGCAACGTTGCGCAAGGGGGCGACACGAAATACGTATTCGTCACTGGGCGCCTTAGTGACCGCGAACCGTCCCTTGTCGGCGGCGGGAAGCAGTTTGCTATCGGGCTTTTCGATCACACCAAATGGGAAAAAATCCTGTCCCCCAATATTGATTCCGTTATGACAGGAGGCGCATCCCTTGTCCATGAACAGCTTCAATCCCTTCTTTTGCTGATCATCCAGAGCCTTGGCATCGCCATTTAAGTACCGATCGAACGGAGCCGCCGGTGTCGTGAGCGTCGCTTCAAAGGCCTCAAGCGCTTTGGCGAAATTGTCGAAAGTGACCGGCGGTGTATCATCCGGGAATGCCCGTCTGAACAGATCGACATAGTCTTTCATCGAGTTCAACGTGTTCATCACGTGATCCGCCGTCGCATTCATTTCGACGCTTGCCTGAACGGGCCCCTTGGCTTGTGCCTTGAGATCCGGCGCGCGTCCGTCCCAGAATTGAGCGACATTAAACACCGAATTGTACACGGTTGGCGCCCGACGCGCTCCCTTTTGCCAGGCGTGACCGACCGAGGTCGGGCCGGCATCGACCCCACCGGTGCCAAGATTGTGGCAGGTATTGCAGCTAATGATCCCGCTGGCCGAAAGGCGAGGGTCGAAAAACAGCATCTTGCCGAGCGCTGCTTTCGCGACTGTGACAGGATTGTCCTTAACCGCGGGGATAGCCGAGGGGATTGGTTTGAAAATGTGTCTGGCCGCCGTCATTAAATCGTCGTTCGCAATAGCATGAGATGAGACGAGCACTAAAACGATAGCAATAGACGCCTTGCGCATGACACTTCCGGTTTCTTCGAGGCCGCTACCGAGCAACACTTCTTCGGAAGGCCATCCACTACAAGATCGCCGGCCATCATGCAGAAACTAAGCCAAGCCTCGCGAGCGAATGGATAAGTGTTTTCCTGCTCAATGTCGGCTTGCCGACGTGTTGGCAGCAACCCGACACAGGGCGCTCGGCCTCGTACAAGGCGTATCGGTTTGTCGCTATTTTCGAAGGCGCAAAGCACTTCTCTAACGGCACACCAATTGCAAGAATACCTTGACATCGCGGGCCACCTTTGGGTGCCAGGACAGCTAGGCGCGGTCCACCAGACGCCGCCGCGATCATGAGGTGCGTGCCGAAGAAGCTGCAGGAGCTACGATTGCGGCCTCGGCGAGGGGTTATTCCGTAACCAGCTGCGCGGCAGGTGCCTGACGGCGGCTAGCAACCCAGGTTTCACGGCCTTCCTTCAACGGCCAATCCGACAATTCTCGAGGATAACCATGAGGTATATATTTCGACACTGGTCCAGAGCGCTCTTCAGCGCCGCGGTGTCGCTGTTCGCTGTTGCGAGCCTGCACGCGCAGGGTCGCCTTACCGAGCCAGCCTCGCGCGTCGTGCTCTGTGCTGAGCACAGAAATATGGACTGTCCAATTGATTTGTGGAGGGCAAACGTGATGGAGAACGGCAAGTTCTTCCCCGCCATGGAGGGAGGACTGCTAGACCCGATCGCGCCGACTGATGTGCAGAACGCGGCGCCACCAAGGGACGGCCTTATCGCAGGCAGCAGCGTACGCGGCGATGTGCCTTTGCTCGATGAGCAGACCCCGACGCGCTGGGAGAAGGTTCGGTTACGCTCCGGCGCAAAGCAGAAGTTCAGGTGGGAATATGGCGCGGCCCACCTGACGCGGCGTTGGAACTACTTCATCACACGGGTGGGCTGGGATCCGTCCTCTCCACTCGCACGTGCGCAGTTCGAAGTGAAGCCATTCTGCACAATCCAGAATCACGGCCAGCCGTTTTGGGATCCGAATGCCAACCTGATGCCCAAGGAGCCCTCTGTGCACACGTGCGACCTGCCAAAGCGCACCGGCTATCACGTTATTTTGGCGGTGTGGGAAATCGCCAACAGCCCAATGGCGTTCTATCAAATCGTCGATGCGACGTTTGAGGAACACAGGTCTTCGAGCGCCGGTCGCCCCGATTGAGGGCGAGGCGGATGCCACCGTCGAAATACAGCAGGCGCCAAACCGACCTGCACGGATCCACCACAAACAGCTGCTGGAAACGCCGAATGAAGCTGATTGCTTTCGACGTCGACATGCCGCGCTGGCTCTGGTCGGGCCTTGATCAGCTTTTACGGTCGCAACTCGTCGTGGCGGCGCTTTCAAGCCCGGGACTAGCGTGGCCGGCACCGGCTTTGCTGAACCAAGCGCCTGGAGGAACGGCCTGACCACCTCACATTCTTGAGCCGACTTCTTACTCATCGCGTTTCTAAGTTGGACTACGGATGCAGTGCGCACTTCGACATCCCTGAATGAAAGCGTGAAGCTTCGCTTTTGTGCTGACCTGGCCACGAATGGAGAGATCGAGGGCGATGATCGCCGCACCGAACGGCTACGACTGCTGCGTGTTGCTGGTTCTTGCTGACGATGACGATCGCTGACGCCCGATGGCAGCTCCAGAACGACCGGCGGCAGCGACCGACAAAGAGGCGTTCCGAGCATTCCCGTGAATCTTCCCGATCGGGATTTTTTCAAGAAAATGAGATGCTTTTTCCCGATCGGGAATTTTTTGGTGACCTACTTGTTGCGACCTCACGCCATGCGGGTTGCTTCCTGTAACATGATCTCTCGCATCCAGATGCTTGCCTGATCATTGTTGTGAAGAGCCGGCCATTGCACGGCTTCGGTGAAGGCTGGAAGCGGCATTGGAAGATCAACGATCCGCAGCCGCATCGTCGCCCCGAAATGTCGCGCCAGCCGTGAATGCATGGTCGCGATCCGCTCGGTGCCCAGCAGTAGCGGGGGGATCATAGTGAAGCTCTGCACCGAAACCTCGATACGCCGCTTGTGATCATGCTCGAGCAAGAGCCACGCCTCGATCGAAGGCTTGAGCGTTCGTCCGAATTGCGCCGCAACGTGCCCCATCGACATGTATCGCTCGAAGGTGAGCTTGCGTGAAAGCTGCTTGTTCGTGTGACAGCCCACGCACACCAGCGTCTCGTCAAACAGCTTTGCCTTGGGGTGCGCGTCTGACATGTACATTTCCGGAAAGATCAGGAAATCGACCTCGCCGCGCTGAAGTGGCTCGTCCGGTTGGTCGTCAAACGGAATCAGCTCGAACGTGATGCCGGGGGCCTCGCGCGCAACACGCGCGATCACCGTCCGAAAGAACACCAATGTCATGAAATCAGACAGAATGATCCGGAAGCGGCGGTTCGATTTGGCCGGGTCGAACGTATCACGCTCGGTCATAGAAAGCTGGATTTGCAGCAACGCTTCGCGGGTCGGCGCAGCCAGCGCCTCGGCAAGCGGCGTCGGAACCAGTTCGCGGCCGCGCATCGTGAAGAGATCGTCGCGGAAATAGGCACGCAATCTTGAGACCGCCGCGCTCATCGCCGGTTGGCTCAAATGGATGCTGCGCGCCGCCGCAGTGAGGCTGCGCTCGGTCATCAGCGCGTTGAGCGCGACAAGGAGGTTCAGGTCGAGACCTTTGAAGCGCATGATGAGGCATCCACGCTATAGATATGGCTCATAAAAACAATCAATTGTACCCATGCCTCACGGTATCACAAGCTGCAAAAAAAACCGGGAGGACATTCATGGCTCAGACCGACTTCGATGTGGCCGTTATCGGCTATGGACCGACGGGCCTGACCGCGGCATCGCTCCTGGGGCAGCTCGGCCACCGCGTCCTGGTCGTCGAGCGATGGCCGTCTCTTTATGGTCTTCCGCGATTGACGCATATCGATGGAGAGACCGCGAGGCTGCTCAGCTTCGCATGCGACGTCGAGGAGGCGCTCAGGGATTCATCGCCGATCGAATCCTACATATTCTATAATGCAAAAGGAAAGCGGCTGGTCGATGTCGTCGACATCCCCAGCCTACCGATGGGATTTCCGGCGCATATCTCGATTCATCAGCCCGATATCGAGGCGGCGATCGACCGCAAGGTGCGCAGCTTGCCAAACGTCAAGGTGCGCCAGGGGGTGGAGCTCACCGGCTTGAAAGTATCAGCCGGAAAGGTCGAACTCTCGCTAAAAGCAGGCGACGTCGCGGAAACCGCGCACGCGCGCTACGTCTTTGCGGCCGATGGCGCCAAGAGCTTCGTCAGGTCCGCGCTAGGGATCGAACGCGACGATTCCGGCTTCAACGAGCGCTGGCTCAACATCGACGGGGAGCGCAAGCGGCCGCTTCCTCCAAGCTTCGAGGAAACCAAGCAGTATTGCGACCCGGCAAGAGGCCACATGTTCCTGCCGATCGGCACAAATCGTCAGCGGTTTGAATTTGCGCTGCTGCCGGACGAGGACACCGACGAGATGGAGCGGGCGGAGAGGGCGTGGAGAATCTTGAAGCAATATCACGATGTCGGCCCGGACGACCTTCGGATCATCAGGCAGATCGTCTACACCTTCGAATGCCGGATGGCGCGAAGCTGGCGCAGCGGGCCAGTGTTTTTGGGAGGTGACGCCGCACATACCATGCCGCCCTATCTCGGGCAGGGCGCTTGCTCCGGTATCAGGGACGCCGCAAATGTTGCCTGGAAACTCGATCTTGTGCTCCGGAACGTTGCGTCACAGGAAATCCTTGAGAGCTACGAGCCCGAGCGCCGTCCGCATGTCGCCCACATCATGCGCACGGCGGTGATGTTGGGGAAAATCGCCAATATACGTAGCCGCACGGTCGCGTTCTTCCGTGACCTGGCTTTCCGGTTCAACCTGGTCCCGCCGCCGCCGCCATTTCCTTCCCTCTCCGCCGGCATCATTCAGGATGACCGTCGCGGCGCCTGGGGAAAGGCGGTGGGCTCGGTACCGCCGCAGGGGCGGGTCAGGATCGGCGATCGAGTTGCAAGGCTCGACGACCTCGTCGGTTACAGTTTCGCGCTAATTGCTGAACGCAATCCAGCGGCTATTCTTGGCCCATCGCGCATGGGCTTTCTTAGGAGTCTCGGCTGCCGCGCATTGACGCTCGCCGACGATGCCGGCGCCGGCGTCGAACGCTTGCTCGATATCGATGGAACCTATTCGTCCTATCTCGCCGAAAAGAACGCTGCCGCGATGATCATCCGTCCGGACACCAATCTGTTTGGCTTTGTCGCCGGGCTGAAGGACGTCGCCGACCTTGTGGAAAATCTCCAGCAGAAACTGTCGTGGCGCTTGACGGCATTGGCAGCGTGAACATGACCATATCTGAAGAACAGGCCAAGGAAATCGAGGCCCTGTGCCGGGCGATGTCGCTCACGCGCATGGTCGACTATGGCATGACGCGCCAGAAGGCACAGCTCGCACATCAGCGGGTGCGCGAGGGGAGGCCCTGGGACCTCGTGCTTGAGGAGATGGCGCACGAGGAGGAACGTCTTGCCGAGGCGGCTGATGACGCAGCGCTTGCCCGCGAAAGCTGGCACGCCGCTGCTGTGAGTCTGATCTTTGCTCAAATGGCCTTCAATGCGGATGGCGAGCGAAAGCGGGAGCTCTATCGCCGGATGACCCAGTGCTTCGCACGCTTTGCCGCGCTGTCAAAATATCCGGCGACGAAGGTGGAGGTGCCATACCGGCAGGGGACGCTGTTTGGGTGGCATTTTCAAGCTGTTGAGGAGCGAACTTCTGGAAGCGTGATTGTGTTCGGGGGTATGAGCGGCTGGTCCACGGCCTATCGGTCGATGGCCGAAGCGCTCTGTCTGCAAGGAATCGACTGTTTCCTGGTAGATGGTCCAGGGCAGGGCGAGAGCAGGCTTGAGGGAGGCATCCTCGCCGATGACGACGTCGCAAGCGGCATGAGCCGATTCGTCGATCTTGCTCTGATGCGCGCGCCTGGTCAGAGGATCGGGCTGTGGGGGAACAGCTATGGCGGACTCCTCGCGGCATTAACTGCCATCCGCGATAGCCGTGTGCACGCCTGCTGCATTAATGGTGCACCTGCGCGCACGGAGGTGCCGCCGTTCCGGACGGCGCAAGAGCAGCTCGCCGCGATGTTCGGCTGCCACGATCCGGATTTGCTGACCGAGCGCGTTTCCGGGCTTGTCTTCGACGGCCACCGCGTTCCGATCCCCTGTGCGACGCTGGTGCTTGAGGGCGGCGCCGATGCCCTGGTCAAGCCGGGATCTCAGAGTGCGTTTCTCGAAGGCAACACCGATCCCCGATCGTGCCTCAAGTCCTGGCCAGACGGCGAGCACACGATCTACAACCATCGGGACGAGCGAAACACGCTGGCGGCGGACTGGTTTAGCGGGGTGCTCAGATCGTAGCCGCAGGCCGCTGGATCGGGATGCGCGCCGGGCCAAGCCAGTCGAGCGTCGGGTCCACGAACGGCTCGGCCAGTGATGTGACGAAAGTTCTGGTCCAGCTCGGCGATATCGAGGCCGGCTATCTTGCCGGCTTTGAAGGTGGGGCGTTTGTCACGTACCGGATCCAGTCGGGGCAGGGCGGCAAGGCCCTTCGCTCGAATTGAAGCTGAAATATCTTCGGCAGATCGCCTTCGGGCCGCCAGCTTCACTATAGGACTGTAATAGCCGTCGAGCGCGAGCCTCGGTGTCTTCCCTCTGTCTTAAAGCGTGAGTTCTTCCTCGAAGTTTTCGTACATCGGCACGTGAACGTCGCCATCGAGTTCGATGAAGTAGGCGAGCAGCACCAATGAGCGTTCGATCATGGAAAACTGGGATGGGAGCGCCACTGCATAGGCTCAGCTTAGGAGAGCGCGACCGCAGAAATCCTGGCAATGATTGGGAAACGCAGTTCAATCGCAGACATTTCCAAGTACTGCGTTCTATTTCGACATTGTTCGATGGATCGAGATAGGGAGGCGGCCAGAACTGGTTAGGGCTGCTGTCCCGCGGCAAGACGAATGTCTTTGATAATCATAAAGAGATGACGCGGGTCGGTTGGCGAAGGAGCGAACCCGAAATGTCGATAAAAGGCAGCGGCCTGATCGTCTTTCGCATGCACGGCGAGCGCGCGTATGCCGACCACGTCGACCACTTGCAACGTTCGGCCAAGTGCGTCGAGCAGCAGGCCTGCGCCGATGCCTCGCCCTTGTGCTGACGAATGAACCGCAAGGCGCGCCAGCACAAGAAGCGGGATCGGATGGCGCGGTATGCCTTTTACGACCCGTTCGGGCGCATTGGCGTGATGCACCTCGCCGGCGACGACAGTATAGAAGCCGATGACGTCCTGGCCGGCTAACGCAACGTAGGTCTGCGACGAGTTAGATTGTTGGGCCTGAAGAGCATGCCGGATCAAAAAACGATCAAGCTCGGGTTGCCCGCAGGTGAATGGCTCAACAGCGTGGGTGCGATCCAGCTTTTCGATACGGAGCGAATCCTTCACGGCTCGCTTTTCGCATCGAAGACAGACGGTTCACGAAAGAGACGTTCGAGGCGCGAATGCCGGCGCGGAGGCGCATCGAGAGCGGCGATATAGGCATCCCAGTTCTTGCCATCAAGCGTGAAGACACGACGATCGGCAAGCCGCTCCTCGGCTTCACTCAGCGCGGTCTCAAGCACAAATTCGCTGACGGATTTGCGTTCGGCCGTCGCCGCTGCCTGCAAAGTCTGCTTTGCTGCCCGGCTCAGCCGTAAATCAAGCTTTTCTGTTCTGTTGGTGCGTTGAACCATTTTCCACCCTCTTAAAGCCAATGATATCACAAATCGCCCGACAATGTCACGACAGATGGAGGTTTCCGGTAATCGACGTAAGTAACTGACATAAATAAGATATATTCCGTGTCTAAGGACGGCCTCGATTGTAATTGTTGAGAGTGTTCGGTAATCGTTCTATGGTGATTTCGGCCTCATTGGAGGCTGCCCCGGTGGGCAATCGCGACGAGTTTTCAGCCAGAACCAAACAAGCGCTCGCACTTCGCGCCGGAAACACCTGTTCATTTCGGGGATGCGCATGCCCGACTTCTGGCCCACGCGAAGAGGCCCTGATGCCTTCAGCATGGCCGGAAAAGCAGCGCATATCCGCGTTCCCTATGAACTGCTTGATGACTATTGCGACGATTATGACAAAGCCACACCAGGACGTTCTTTATCCAAGCAGCTTCGCGCAGCCGATTGGTACGAACACGCACGTGCGATCCGTCATACGGTGTCGCAAAATTTTCGATTCGATTTTTCGCGATACAAGCCGGAAAACTTTCCGATCACGTGGAGCGGCATTTCCATGACACCAGAGCTGCACGAAAAGGCATCACTTTCGCCTCGTTCTGGCAGAAGGTCTGGCTATGAGTTTTTTGTTGCAATGCGATCGTTCGCCAAGGCATTGCCGGAACCGTCCATCACCTAAGAACTAAGATCTGGCAAAGGCGACAAGCGGCCCGAGATCATGATTGTCGGCCGCTCGGAGCACTGTGATGTAGGCAGCGCGTGCCGTGCCGGCCTTTTGTAGATCGGCTCCGCCCCATGTAAAGCGCTGGCGGCCAAGCTGAGCGACCAGTACGTCGGCCGCTAACCGCGACCAACGACCATTTCCATTGGGAAATGGATGCACGGATACCAGGCGGTGATGAAAACGAACCGCAAGTTCGTCAGGCTCATAGGTCTTGTGTTCGACCCAAAAGCGCACGTCGTTCAGGACTTCGTGAAGCGATACTTCAATCAAGTGAGGCTTGACGCCCAGATTGCGGTCCGTTGTCCGGTATTTGCCGGCCCAACGCCAGACGCGTTCAAACATTCGCCGATGCAAGTTTTTGAGAAAACTATCCCGTGTCGGAACCTTCCGGCGGCCAAACGCCCAGCGATTTGCCGTGGCAATGTTTTGCTGCTCAAGCTCGTTCAATTCGCTGCGCATCGTGATGTGGGTTGGGATAAGTTCTTCGCGCTCCTGGGGCGTCAGCGGTGTTGCATGATCATCGGCGGCGTGCAGATCGGTCATTCTTCATCCCAGAGACGCGCGGGGCGTTTCAGCAAATCCTCAATCACTTGCTCGCGGAGTACCTGAGCAGCCCGATTGTCCTCCACCGCCTGGTCCTCAAGCCGCATGGTTTGCTCGATGGCCCGTGATTGCCGCTCAGCGATCTCGGCGGCACGTTTGCTTACAACTTCTGCGAGAGGGCGCTCGGGTACGAGCACGTAGACCAACCGGCAGCCTAGAGCTTCAGCGGCGCGCTGGAGTGTATTGAGAGTTAGACTGCCGCTTTGTTCGGATTTTTCAAGTTCCACGATGCGCGGCTGCGATACGCCTAGCCTCTTCGCATATTGTGCTGTCGTCATGCCGAGCGCGTCACGGATCGCACGAATCCAGCCCTTCGGGGGGCGCTGGGCGTGCGAGAGCGCTCGGAGGGTACCAAAGCGGTTGTCCAGATGTCGGATGGCGTCCTTCATCCGATAAGGTATAGCATATATTTTATTACGAAAGCAATAAGATATGTGTTATTGAAATCGATATTTTGATAAGTTAAGTCTTATTGAAAACTCCATAACGATAAGGGATATCATATTGACATGTATCACCTCCCCACCGATGGGCTTTTTAGTGAAACTCGCGACAACCTATGATTGATTATCTTAATGTTCTAGTCTCGCTTGTTTCCTTATTGCCCGTCATCAGCTCACATCTCACACCCCGCCTACCGGGAGAGCTTGATGGCGTTCGCTGACAATTTACAAGAAGAAGTCCGCCTTTGGCGGAGGACGAGCTAAATCGGAGCCGTTGTGCCGAAATCTCGGTCACCTCACGATTGAACTTGGTAGATTTGCGAGACGACCGTGCTCTCGAATGGTCGTGCCAACAGATGCGCACCGGGCGTCAAGCCACGTCCTCGTACGCCTTTGGTCCGTGGCCCTTTTTGAGCATCCATCCGCCCCCGACGGCATCATATATCGGGCTCCGGTGGGCCGGCTCGGCGAGATAATTGTTGGGCGGTATGAGCTGTCGTCCGCGTCCGATGGGCTTTGGCCAGGCACGTGCACGGGGCGAGCCCGAAGCGCGCTCGCATGAAGGCGGAGACCATGCGAGGGGCTCGCTGCCGATCCCGAAATTACGGACCCGATTCCCTGCGATCGGCGGCGCGGCGAGCGGCCTAGGGAACGGGCGATCGTGGAAGGCCGCCGGCGCGCTGCGCGTCGGCAGCACGACGTGACAAAATAAGCGCGCAGCAGTCCAGAACGAAGTCTCAGCATGCCAGATGATCGCGGGAAACTTAGCCCAAGGTCTATCGAGCAGAAAGACGGCGCATGGCGTTCAACTATGCTCATTATCGCCATGGTTGCATGATATAGACTTGCACCGGTTAGCTGGGAACCAGATTGATGAAGAGTATTCGCAATGCCGCCATGGTAGGAACGTTCGTAGCAGTCGTCGCCGCACAAGTCACTTGGGAGTTTGCAAATACCTATCTCGCTTGCACTCTTGCGCTTGTCGCTTCATTCAGTGCTGGCTTTTGCGTCGAGCGCGTTTTCATCAAATGGGCGCATCGCAAGATGACTTGCCTTCACGGCGCAGACTGGGGTGCTTAGACAACGGTCCTACTGGCGTCGCCGCTCATCCGATGGAGCCGCCACAGCGAAGGTGAGTGAATGATGGTTGATTGTATCGGCGCGAGGTCGATCAAAGTCGAGGTTCTTGACCCAGACGTGCTCGATTGCCCAGTCTGTTGTGGTCGTCCATTTCTCGTCCAGGACAACGCCGGCACTTGGCGCCTTCACTGCGAGGCGTGCGAGCCGTACGGAATGATAGTCGCGACCAGACCGTGCAGTTCGCCACATAAGGCGATAGAAATCTGGAACCGTGACAGTTCGACACCAGCGACAGATTCAGAACTCGCCGAAAAGGCCGAGCTGCGCGACATCTTCGGCTCGGGACCTTGTCTAGAACTAAATCTCGAAGCGCAACGCGAGCCGTCTATGGACTTCTTTTGTGAGCTGAGAAAAGGGTCGCCTCTTCATAACGTTCGGAACAACGGTGCCGAGTCGTTCAGCATTATGCCCATCGACAAGAGCGTGGACGCAGCAGGCCGATTTCAACGTGTCGCTCTATTTGCGATCGCATACGCTAATGACGAATACAGGGTGATGCCCCACAAGGATACAAGCTTCGGTGTAAGAATGTACGACGTGGTCGTGATCCAGAGAGTTTCATCCTAAGAGCCGCCACTCGTGAAACAGATAGCCAGAGTGAAGCATGCCTAGGAATGGGTCTCGGCGATGGAGCAAGGAAGAGGACAAACGTCTGCTCGAACTCGCCTCAAACAACGAGGTGCCGAAACGGATTTCCATCCTTCTCGAGAGAAGCGAAAACGCTGTCGCTCGGCGGCTCAAGCAGTTACGGCCGAAGCTCCCAAAATCCTAGCCACCCTCCTGAATTGATGTCGCAAAGCCCGGGTCGAAGTCCCGCGCTGAATAGCATGATCCAGAGAATCTCCAAGCCTCGGCGGCAAGCCACAGTCAGGGGAGCAAACTGCCTGCCCGATGTTCCGTAGCCGAAGCCCACAACCAAGCCGACGGCGAAACCCATTCCGGTGAGCGCCCAAAGTTCCTCGCCGTCCATCGACGAATCGGCGACCGCCACGCGCCGCGCAGGCTCTTCGGAAAGAGCTTCGTGCCTCAGCACAAGCGCCGTATCCCGCTGTCGTACAAAGAGAGAAACTCAAGAGTCCGTGCAACTGCGCAGAAAGGCTCTGGAAATACCTTTCTGTATTTTTTCGACGGCTTGATTGCTAACGAGCTGGCTCGGCGGCCAAATTATGCTCGACAAACGTCGCGATGCGGCCGTGCCGCCGCTGTGGGCTCCGGCGCGCGCATGGGATGCTGTCGCGCCCTCGGCGATGCAGACGGGCTTCAGTTGGAAAGTTCGGCGAGAACCGCTGGAGCATTGACGAACGCGAACGCATTAAGGAATTGGCGTCCCCAGAGGAAATTGAGGTCGACCTCCGTAAGCAATGCGGCTTCGCATACCTCGTTCCAGGATCTCTTGATTGTCTTGATTTGGCGAGCGATCAGTTCGACGGCATCATTCTTGTTGAGCAGAAACAAGGGAGCCGCTTCAAGGCAAACGGAAATTTGGCTCGTGCGGTGATTGCCAACAATAAGCATCGCCTGCGTTGTTTCTCCGACCGTCCTGATTTGTGGACAGACGTCGTAGGCAGGCGTCAGCATAAGATCTTTTCCGTTCCAGAACGCCGCGTGATTGCGGGCATAATCGTCCGTGTTGCCGCAAAGGATGTTGAACACCATCCGGCCGTACAACTCACGTAGCGTCTCCTTGGGCGAAGTGAACCGGTGGCGGATGATGGTGGCAAGATCTTCATAGCTTGCGTAGCGCCCCATCATTTCGTCGAGCCCAAGCAGGGTCAGTGCTGACACCATGGCGCGGCGCTCCCATCCGCCATTGGCCTGTTGCCGATCAAAGCGTTCGATCAGCAGCACATCTTTGCCAGCGGCGCGCTCAAGGCTGACGGAAGCCGCGGCAAGCCCCGCTTTGGTGGCCAGTCGCATGGCTACGAACTCGGCTTTCACGACATTGTAAAGGTCGTTCTGCGAGGAGAACTTGGCGATGTACTTCGTGCTATCTGAGGTGATCACTGTCTTGGGCCGGGCGCCACCGATCGAGCTTCCATGTATGAGCGCGCGATCGAGGTCCTGCGTCAGCGGCTCTCCCTTTTCGACGATTGCCGTTGCGGCCTGAAGCTCTTCGAGCGAGGCCGCTGAGGCTTCCCGCGGGACGTACTTTTCGGGGGAGGACTGAAAATCGAGGGCTCCAATGCGGTCCGAGCCTGATTCGAGCAGATAGGTAAGTTCGTCGATCTCCGCTGCATTAATCTCCTTGTCGCTCTTCCCGAATTTGCGATTGATGATGACGCGGCGTCCCCACGCATCAGGGGCGGCGTCGCGGATGCAATTCGGCATCATCAGCCCCGGCGTCAGCGGAATCGTGCCGCGGCGTAAAGACAATTCCGGATCGTAGAGTGCAATCGCGTTGTTGCGCGCGAGATAGCTTTGCCCGTAGTTGAAGAGGAACTGATTGCCCGAGCCGAACAAGCGGCCGGCTACGACCGGCGCCGTCTCACCGGGCAGCCACACCCACACATAGGCTTCAATCGGCTTCTTGTCAGAAGTTGTCATCGGGTTTCACGCGCGGTGTGTGGACGGCTTTCGGTATCAGCGTCATGACGGCTGTATTCGATGCGAGAGCGCTGGTCAGGGCGCGTTCATCGGCAGCAAACAGCGGCACGCCAACGATAGCGGCGGCTTCGAAGACGGCGCCCAGCGTGCAGCCGAGATCTCCGTTCTCGATTCGCCGCAGGAGTCCACGCGAAAGGCCCGCGCGGTCAGCGAGTTCTTCGGCCGTCATCTTCCGGTCGATGCGCGCCTTACGGATGAGCTGACCTAAAAGAACCGCGGCCTCCTTCGCGTAGCGAGAATAAGGTCTCGCTTTCTTCGACATTGCTGATCCATTAATGGGCCACATCGGCCCAACTGGACCATTTATAGCGCAAATTCGGGTGGTGCCGATGCGTTTGGCTAGCATTGAGGCGCTTGCGCCGGTCATGGACAAGAGCGCCGATGCTGGGTTTTTTGGGAGACCGCATGAGCCAAAATTTAGCGGAACGCATCGTATTAGGTGCAAAGACGCGGGATGTTTTGGACTCATTGGAGCGATCGAAGCGCCGAAAAAGGCCGCCTTCAGTGGAATCAAATCCGATGCGTGGCGTCGCTGTGAGCGGCATCCGGTTCATCGCTCTGAACCTCATGAACGACCTTGTCGATGTGTCCGAAGTCCCGCCTTCGTGATGGCATTTCCGACGCCAGCCTCCGAATTCTTTGCCTCCGAACTGTAGGTTCAACCTCGTTGATCCCAACGCGCGGCGCTTGGCGGCTCCAAAAGCAAACGACCGCGCTAGACCCCTCCGTGGTCCGCAGGAGCATGGCTCGCTCGCAGTCGGCGACGGACATCGTTCGTCCGCTATCCTCCCACAGTGTTCGATGGCGATCACCCATGAAAAAGCGTTCTGTGGGCATGAAGGTCTCAAGGTGCGAAGTCGCGAGGCGTCCGCCTGTCATCATGGGACATGGCATCAGTTGACGTCCAGCCACGCCGGTACGAAGGCATCGCGCGCCTCGTCGCGCTCCCAGAGGTCTCTGTTGTTTGCGACAGCTAGTCACACTATTTGAATGCTCCTTGTGACTTCAGTGTTTGGGTTGTTGAGCAGTAGGCGGATCTCGGCAGCCAGCAAAAAAGACCGTTCCAGCGTGCAGACGAAATCGAAAGCACTCGTGATCGTAACGGGTGAGTGCGTTGCCTCGAGGGGCGGCATGGCGAGGATTTTAGAAGAGTTTATGGGACGATAAGAAAGACTGAGCCTGACTGTTGAAAAACAGCTGAAAACCTTTCGGCGAATAAGACCGACGTCGGCTGAGGATCGTGAGCTTTGCGACAAGTTTGTACGCATTCATTCAGTGATCGTTCTCATTCGCGCAATAGAAATCGCGTCTGATGAAAAATTACAAAAATTGATTATCTTAAGTGCAGGAAAAATAGTTCGTCTTCGACTCGCGCCGTCGAGAATTCTTTGAGACGATAGATCATGCAACGGTGCCAGCCAGGGACGCTCATGATGCGCAACAACAACGTCGACGGGGTGAGTGATTTGACCAAACCCACGGCTTGTCGATGCTTTTGTGCGAACGTGTGTTGGTGCGGCTGAAATGCACATGCTCGGACCGTGTCCGAGACGACTGTAGCGCTTCTGAATCAATAGCTTAAACGACGACGAACAGCACGTGAGCCGCGCCGGTCTCGACGGGTGCGACGGCGCGATGCTGCCTGCCTGAGATCGTCGCTCTTCTTCACGCAAAGCTTAATTCTTGAGGGAAAAACAGGATGACTGTGAGCAACAATCCGATCAAATTCGCTTACTGGGTGCCAAACGTATCCGGTGGCCTCGTGATTTCTTCGATCGAACAGCGCACCAGCTGGGATATCGATTACAATCGCAAGCTTGCCCAGATCGCCGAGAAGTCTGGCTTCGACTATGCTTTAAGTCAGATCAGATTCACTGCAGGTTATGGCGCCGACAAGCAGCACGAGTCCGTCAGCTTCTCTCACGCGCTCCTTGCCGCGACCGAAAAACTCAAGGTGATCGCCGCTCTCCTTCCCGGGCCTTGGAATCCGGCGCTGGCCGCAAAGCAGATTGCGACGATCAACCAACTCACCAATGCACGCGTTGCGGTCAACATCGTCTCGGGCTGGTTCCGCGGCGAATTCCATGCAATCGGCGAGCCTTGGCTGGACCATGACGAGCGTTACCGCCGCTCGGAGGAGTTCATCAACGCGCTGCGCGGGATCTGGACCGAGGAGAATTTCACCCTCAAGGGCGACTTCTATCGGTTCAACGACTATTCGCTCAAGCCAAAGCCGCTCGATCCGCTGCCAGAGATCTTTCAGGGCGGCTCCTCGCGGGCAGCCCGCGACATGGCTGCCCGTGTGTCCGACTGGTACTTCACCAATGGCAATACGCCGGACGGTCTGAAGGCCCAGGTCGACGACATCAGGACCAAAGAAAAGGCTTTTGGCAAGAGCTGGCGCACCAAGATCGGAATCAATGCCTTCGGTATCGTCCGGCAAACAGAAGACGAAGCTAAGGGGGTCTTGCAGGAGATCATCGATAAGGCGATCCCCGATGCGGTTCGTGGATTCCACCACGAGGTCCAGAATGCAGGCAATGCCAGCCCCGAGCGCGAGGGCAATTGGGCCAAATCCACCTTCCAGGACCTCGTTCAATACAATGATGGCTTCCGCTCGAATTTGATCGGAACCCCGCAACAGGTCGCCGAACGCATTATCGAGCTCAAGGGCGCTGGTGCCGATCTCATCCTGCTCGGTTTCCTCCATTTCCAGGAAGAGGTCGAATATTTCGGCAAGCATGTGATCCCGCTCGTTCGAAAGCTCGAGGCAAGCGCGCCCGTGCAGGCGCAGGCTGCCGAATAATCGAGTTTGTTGGGGGAGGGGGCCAAGTGGCGGGGATTGCGACAGGAGGGGCTGCGCTTTGTCTGGAGGATGGTTCTTCCGACAAACATGTCGGTCACGCGAGGCGAAAGCGCGGCGAGGCGATTGTGAGCCGCGCAGAGCCTGTTACGCTCGCACGTCCGGTTCTCGGACTTACGAACATCTCGCTGAGCTTCGGCGGTGTCGTAGCACTGCGCGATGTTAATTTACAGGTCGCGCGGGGTGAAATCCGGGCTGTCATTGGGCCGAACGGGGCCGGCAAGAGCACACTGCTCAACGTTGTCAGCGGGCTCTACCGGCCTGGTCAAGGCGAAGTATGGTTCGGCGAGCATTCGTTCCGTGATGTGCCGACGTCGAAGCTCGCCGCCCATGGCGTGGCGCGGACATTTCAGAATCTCGCCCTGTTCAAGGGACTTTCGGTCTTCGACAATGTGCTCATGGGGCTTGCGCACCGCTTTCGGCCCGGCTTTCTGCGGCAGATCGTCGGCTCGCCGCTGGCGCGGCGCATCGAGGCGGAGAACCGTTCGGCGGCAAAGGAGATCATCGGCTTCCTGCATCTTGACCACGTTCAGGACCGTATTGCCGGAACGCTGCCTTATGGCGTGCAGAAGCGCGTCGAGCTTGCGCGGGCGCTGGTGGGCCGGCCAAGGGTCCTGCTCTTGGACGAGCCATTCGCTGGTGTGACCATGACCGAAAAGCAGGAGTTGTCGCACCACGTGCGCAACGCCCGCGACAACTTCGGCGCCACGGTTGTCCTGATCGAGCATGACATCGGCCTCGTCATGGGGCTGTCGGATCGCGTGGCCGTGCTCGACCACGGGCGGAAGATAGCCGACGGCACGCCTGAGGAAGTCCGAGCTGATCCTGCCGTGATCGATGCCTATCTCGGCGTCGACCACGAGAAGTATGCGGAGCTTGTGATTTGATGTTCGACTATCAGTTCTTCATTGAGGTGCTGATCGGAGGCCTCCTGTCAGGAGTGATGTACTCCCTGGTCGCGATCGGCTTTGTGCTGATCTACAAGACCTCCGGCGTACTCAACTTCGCCCAAGGCGCGATGCTGCTTTTCGCTGCGCTGACCTTTGTCAGCCTGGTCGAGCGTGGGGCGCCGTTTCCCGCGGCGCTCTTGGCAACACTGGCCATCATGATCGCACTGGGCATCGCCGTTGAGCGCACGGTGCTGCGGCCGCTCGTCAACCAGCCTCCGATCACATTGTTCATGGCGACGCTCGGGCTCTCCTATGTGATCGAAGGCGCCGCACAGCTCCTCTGGGGTACGCAAGTCCATGGGCTTGACATCGGGATCAGTGATACCCCATTCGAAGTCGCCGGCGTGCTGATCAGCGGGTTCGATCTGTTCGCGGCCGCGGTTGCAGGCAGCTTAGTGGCGGTGTTTTCGCTGTTCTTCCGCTACACCCGCACCGGACTGTCGTTCCGTGCGGTCGCCGACGATCAGTTTGCAGCGCTTGCAATCGGCCTGCGGCTGCCGCGTGTTTGGGCCGCAGTTTGGACAGTGGCCGGGATCGTCGCCCTGGTCGGTGGGCTATTGTGGGGCGCGCGGCTTGGTGTGCAGTTCTCGCTCTCGCTCGTCGTGTTGAAGGCACTGCCGGTGCTGGTGCTCGGCGGTTTCGATTCCATCTTAGGCGCGATCGTCGGCGGGCTTCTGGTTGGGGCAATCGAGAAATTGTCCGAAGTCTATGTCGGGCCCTCCTTTGGAGGCGGCATCGAGACCTGGGTCGCCTATGTCGCGGCACTTGCGCTGCTCTTGATCCGGCCATCTGGCCTGTTCGGACAGAAGTTCGTGGAGAGGGCATAGGCAGTGGCGATTCCCTTCAGCAAATCGAGCTGTCCGTCGGCCGAGATCCTGTGGGGCGGGATCATCGTCGCACTCGCCTACGGCGTTGTTCCGTTCGTCGGATCGGATTATCTGCCCGATGCGGTGCTGACGCCGTTCCTGGCGCTGGCGCTGGCCGCCGTGGGGCTCAATGTTCTCACCGGATACACTGGACAGGTCTCGCTCGGCTCGGCCGCCTTTCTCGCGGTCGGCGCGTATGCGGCCTACAACCTTCATCTTCGCATCCCGAGCTTGCCGCTGCTGGTTGATCTGGTGCTGGCAGGCGGCATCGCGGCTGCCGTTGGGATCGTGTTCGGATTGCCCAGCCTACGGTTGCGAGGGTTCTATCTGGCGGTATCGACGCTCGCCGCACAATTCTTCGTACAATGGGCGCTCAACAAATTCGGCTGGTTCTCTAACGACAATCCGTCCGGTGTGATCGATGCACCCGTTCTGAGCATTGCGGGCATTTCGTTCACGAACGCTGCCGAGCGGTATGTTTTTTCGCTAACGATCGTCGTTATGTCGACCTTGCTGACACTGCGATTGCTACGATCCCAGTCGGGCCGCAACTTCATCGCAGTGCGCGACCATGAGATCGCGGCTAAAGTGATCGGCGTGCCGCTGCTTCGAACCAAGCTGCTCGCCTTTGGCATCTCGTCTTTCCTCATCGGCGTTGCCGGCGTTCTCTGGGCCTTTGCGTATTTGCGCACTGTCGAGCCGGCCGGCTTCAATCTCGACCGCTCATTTCAGATCCTGTTCATGATCATCATCGGCGGTCTCGGCTCGCTGCGCGGCTCCTTCATCGGGGCGGCCTTCATCGTCGTCTTCCCGCTTCTGCTGTCACGCGTCGGCGCGGCCCTCCTCGGCAGCGTGTTTGATTCCGGCGTCCTGGAGATGAGCCAACGTATCCTGATCGGTGCGCTCATCATCGTATTCGTCATCGCCGAACCACGCGGTCTGATCGCCTTGTGGGATCGCACCTGGTCTACCCTTCGGTCTGCACGGCGCACGGCAGCGCCGACTTGATCTCTTAACAACTCAAAGGAGCTCGCAATGAGCATGCTGAGACGCTTGAAAATGACTCTGGGGGCGGTACTCGTCGCCGGCCTTGCCGGTACACTGGCGGCCCATGCCGACGAACAGTTCTTTCCATTGCAAAGCTATCGCGTCGGTCCTTATGCCGCCGGCGGCACGGGCTTTTTCGGCGGATTTATCGATTACCTCAATCTGATCAATGTCCGCGATGGCGGCGTCAATGGCGTAAAATTGACCTGGGATGAAGGCGAGACCCAGTACGAGGTCGAGCGTGGCGTAGAGGTCTATGAGCGGCTGAAGAATCGTCCCGGCATCGCTGCCTGGAATCCGCTGTCGGTCGGGATCGCCTATGCCATGATCGACCGCATCACAAAGGATAGAGTGCCGCTGATCACGATCAACCATGGTCGTACCGATTCGACCGATGGCCGGGTGTTTCCTTACGTCTTTCCGCTGCTGCTCAATCCCTACAGCGAGACCTCTGGAATTGTAAACTACATCGCCTCGAGAGAGGGGGGCCCGGACAAGCTCACAGGCAAGAAGATCGTCGTGCTCTATCATGGCTCGCCCTACGGCAAGGAGACGATCCCGATCTATAACCTGCTCGCGGACAAGTACGGCTTTGACCTTGAGCAGATCGAGGTCCCGCATCCCGGCAATGAGCAGCAATCGCAGTGGCTATCGATCCGCCGGGCAAAGCCGGACTATGTGGTCCTGCGCGGCTGGGGCGTGATGAATCCGGTAGCCTTGAAGACTGCACAAAAGGTCGGCTTCCCAGCGGACCACATCGTCGGCAATGTCTGGTCCAATTCCGAGGAAGACGTCATTCCGGCAGGAGAGGCGGCTAAGGGCTATATCGCGATTACGACCCAGGCGTCCGGCGCCGAATATCCGGTGCTGCAGGAGGTGATCAAGACCGTTTACGGCGCGAACAAGGGCAATCTCGACGACAAGAAGCGGATCGGTAGCGTCTATCACAATCTCGGGATTGTAAACGGTATCCTCAATGTCGAAGCTGTCCGGATCGCGCAGGCCAAGTTCGGCAAGCGCACCCTGTCCGGCGACGAGGTTCGCTGGGGCTTTGAGCACCTCCAGCTTGATCCTGCGCGGGTCGAGGCGCTGGGCGCAAAAGGGCTATTCCACTCGATCAACGTCACCTGGGACAATCACGAGGGCGACGGCCGTGTCACGTTTCAGCAATGGGACGGGAGCAAGTGGAAGGTCGTCTCGGATTGGATCGCGCCTGATTGGGCGTTCCTCCGGCCGATCATCGAGAAGTCGTCGACGGCCTATGCCAAGGAGCATGGCATCAAGACCCGTACCTCCGGTGATGATCCGGTGAGCCAGTAGTGCAAGGGTTGCGCGCTATCTTTCGGAAAGCGTCAGCTCCCGAAAGGTCTCGCATGAGGAAGGATGGATCCGGGCATGAGTGACATTCTGCTTTCGCTCGAGGGGGTGGCGGCGACCTACAATCATGCCGTCCGGGCCGTGAACGAGGTGTCATTCGCGGTCCGGCGGGGCGAGATTGTCGCCGTGCTGGGTGCCAACGGTGCTGGCAAGTCCACGACGCTTCAGACGATCTCAGGGCTCCTGCCGGCGCGGCGCGGCCAGGTGACCGCCGGACGGATCAATTTTGACGGTCGCGACATCGTGTCGGCGTCGCCCGCCAAATTGGTTCGCTCCGGGATCGTTCCCGTGCTTGAGGGCCGGCATTGCTTCCGCTCGCTGACAGTGGAAGAGAATCTTGTTACGGGCGCTATTGGCCGAGACGCCAAGTCTGGCCTGATCCGCGCTGGCCTGGAGGAGATCTACGAGCTTTTCCCACGGCTGAAGCATCATCGCAGGTCCATCTCGGGACTAACGTCGGGCGGCGAGCAGCAGATGACTGCGATTGGCCGCGCACTGATGTCGCGGCCGAAGTTGTTGGTGCTTGACGAACCGTCGATGGGGCTCGCCCCGCTTGTCGTTGAGAGCATCTTCCGAGCGCTGAAGCAGCTTAACAGAGAGCAGGGCCTCTCCATCCTGGTAGCTGAACAAAATTCGACGGTCGCGCTACGCTTTTCCGACCACGCGGTCGTCCTCGAGAACGGCCATAGCGTCCTTTCCGGTACATCGGTCGCCTTGCGCAATCGCGACGAGATCAAAGCGCTTTACCTCGGCGGCTCACCCCCAACCGACTCCACACAGAAAGTGCTGACGCACGCCGTTGCTTGAATTCGCAAGAAAAAAGGAGAGACTGAGAATGGCTTCAGCCAAACTGGCACACAACTTCAGCCAACACCCCTATTCCCGGCTGGATGCTGCCATCGATGCGACCGTAAGGATCAATGCCGATCGCAATGATCTCGAAAGCCGCTTTCCGAGAGAGAATTTGACAGCGTTGGCGGAAGCCGGCTGGACCGGCGTCCTGAACGAAACCCGGTTTGGCGGCCTTGGCCTTGCCCATGTCGATTTTGCCGAAGCCGCCTATCGTATTGGCCAAGTTGATGCATCGACGGGCCTTGTCTACGTCATGCATGTCGGTGCGGCTCAGACCATCAATCTATATGGTAGCGACGACCAGAAGGAGCGCTGGCTCAAGGCGAACAACGGTGCCTTGCTGGGTACATATTCGACTAGCGAGCGCGCCACCGGCGGGCACTGGTGGTATAATCTGTCGGAGGCATCGCGCGATGGCGACAACTATCTGCTTGATGCCAAGAAATCATTCACAACGAGCTCCGGTCAGGCCGACTTCTATGTGGTGCAGACACGTACGCCGGGTGCCAAGGACCAGACCGACATTGTCTTCTTCATCGTGGACGGCAAATCTGCCGGAATCGAATCAAAACCTTGGAACGCTCTCGGCGTGCGCGCCAATCACTCGGGGCCAATCCATTACACGAGCGTGCGGGTACCGCAGCGGGACCGGCTCGGCGCTGAAGGGCAGGGGAAGGAAATCATCTACAACGGTGTCTCGCCCGTCTATCTGATCGGGCTCGGGGCCGTCTGGGAAGGTCTCGCCCGGGGCGTGTTGAATGCGGCCGTCAAGCACACCGCAAGTTTCGTACACAAGGATCGGAACAAGAGAGTTGCGGATTATCAGGCGGTCCGGCAGGAGCTCGGTGCGGCCAAGGTGCTCGTCGAATCGTTGCGGCCCTGGCGCCTCGAGCTTGCAGCAAGGCTGGACGAACTCTGGCGCGCCGACAAGCCGCAGAGCGAAATCCTGATCCCGCTGACCGAGTTCAAGGTGCATGCGGCCGAGGTCGCAAACAAGGTCGCAGCCGCTGCGCTAACAGTCACCGGAGGTTACGGCTATCACCGGGGGCCGATTGAACGTTCCTTCCGCGACGCTCGTGCCGCCATCGCAATGGGCCCATCGAACATCATCGCTCGGGACTGGATCGGCAAATCTCTGGTGGGCTTGCCGCTTGAGCTCTTCTACGAAGGTGGAGAGTAGTTCGAACGCCGTATCGGAAACAAGTCTATGCCGCGAAAGATGCGGCGATTAGGCTCAAGGTAGCGAACGGCACCTCATGGTGCCAGCCAGCCGGGGCGGCCGCCAGGCCTTTCGGAGTTTTTCATGACCACAATAATTGAACGTGCTGGCCGACCCGAGGCTGGATCGGAGTTCAACGTCGTACCAAAGGCGCAGGTCCTCAGTTCTGACGCGGAGGCCATCGACATCGCGCACAAAATGGCCGCCGAACTTGCAATCGATGCGCCAGCGCGCGATCGCGAACGGCGTCTGCCGGCAGCCGAGCTTGATCGCTTTTCGTCAAGCGGTCTTTGGGGCATCACCGTACCGAAGGCTTATGGCGGAGCCGGCGTCTCCTTCGCGACGGTCGCAGAAGTGGTCAAGATCATCTCGGCCGCCGATCCCTCACTTGGGCAAATTCCACAAAGTCATCTGAGAGTCCTGGACCTGTTGCGACTGACCGGCTCGGACGATCAGAAGCGCTTCTGGTTTGGTAAGGTCCTGCAAGGCCATCGCTTTGGCAATGCGGTCTCCGAAGCCAAAAGCAAGCATACCGGCATTTTCGAGACGACGATAACCCCGGATGGAGATAGCTTTCTGATCAATGGTCAGAAGTTCTATGCGACCGGGGCGCTCTTTGCTCATTATATCGCCATTGCAGCAAC
The DNA here is from genome assembly GCF_054185185.1 of Bradyrhizobium sp. UFLA05-153. Lineage (NCBI taxonomy): Bacteria > Pseudomonadati > Pseudomonadota > Alphaproteobacteria > Hyphomicrobiales > Nitrobacteraceae > Bradyrhizobium > Bradyrhizobium sp. UFLA05-153. The sequence goes on along the minus strand of NZ_JBBIAM010000016.1, from coordinate 22,513 downwards.
TGACGACAACGGAAGAGCGCATATCGCGATCGCGCCTCGCGATGCGGACGGATTGAGCGTCATTGATGATTGGTCCAGCTTCGGCCAGAGGACGACTGCCAGCGGCAGCGTCGTTATACGCAATCTTCGGGTATCCGAATTGGCAGTATTGCCGGCGCACGCGGTATATGACGCCCCGACTGCGAACGGACCGTTTGCCCAGCTCGTCCACGCCGCGATCGACGCGGGCATCGCCAAAGGCGCTCTTGCCGACACGGTTGCTTTCGTGCGCCAATATGTACGGCCATGGATCGATAGCGGTCAGAACCATGGTTATGAGGACCAGTTCACTATCGCCCAAATTGGAGATCTCAGCATCAAACTGCATGCGGCTGAAGCCCTGCTCGAGCGAGCGGGGCACGCCTTGGATTTTGCCGTCGCGGAGCCAAACGATAAAACGGTCGACGAGGCATCAATCGCCGTTGCAATCGCCAAGGTGACGACGACGGAGATCGCGATTTTGGCAGCGAACAAACTGCACGAGCTTGGCGGAACGCGATCGACGCTTGCACAGTACAACCTTGATCGTCATTGGCGCAATGCGCGTACGCACACGCTGCACGACCCAGTGCGCTGGAAGTACTTTCATATCGGGAACTACGTGCTGAACGGAGTACGTCCGCCGCGACATCCCTGGAATTGAGGTGTCCGTTGTGATCACGGCAATCGATTCGAATAGATCTTGATTATTGGTCGAGCCGTTCTAAGAGTGTCTGCTGTTTGATCGATGGGGAGTTTATGCGTTGAGCCGACCTGACGGCTTGGGCAACGTCTTTGCGAGCCGCTTGCACAGGTGGTGCACTCTGCAAAGAGACAACTTGGGACGATTCGAGATGAAGAAAGCGGCCACATTCGCCGCAATCAATATCGCCCAGCTTGAATGCTCAAGAAGGTGTTCAGATCCCAAAAGGCTAGCTCGCAGCATCCGTTGACATGTTTTTGCCGGCCTTATCGTTTTTCGCGGTCACGTGAGAAGGCGTCGTGCCGACCAGCTCTTCATAGAGGGAAGGATCAGTCGCACCTTCGGTGTTGACCAGGAAAACCCGTGCATTCGGTCCAAGACCAAGCTTGGCACGCAAGGTCGGCTCAGAAGCAGCTTTCAGTAACCCTGCGAGACCAACACCACCGCTTTCGCCAGCAACAACTGCCGGATCGCCATCCCTCGGATTTGCCAGGCGCTTCATCACGCTGATTGCGTCCTCGTCGTCGACCGTCATAAAAGCGTCCGCTGCGCGCGAAAGGATGCGCCACGCGATAAGCGAGGGCTCGTAGCATTCGAGCATTGCCATCACGGTGGAATGCAGGTGATTGACCTTCACAGGACGCCCGGCCCGCGCGCTTTCAAGGAGGCACGCCGCTCGCGAGGGATCGACAACAGTGAAGAACGGGCGGTCGTTGCCGAACAGGACCGAGAAATGTCCGGACATCGCGCCGGCGAGCCCACCCACGCCGGCCTGAATGAACACATGAGTCGGGGGGGCGCGCAATTGACGCAGAGCCTCACTCAGTAGCGCGGTGCATCCTTGCATCACCAGTCCTGGGATCCGCTCATAACCAGGCCAAGACGTATCAGATACCGTGATCCAGCCGTTTTGGGCCGCAACGCGGGATACCTCGGCAACTGCATCGTCATAGTTGCCATCGACGCGGATCATCTGCGCGCCAAAGCGAGCAATGGCGACGATGCGCTCCTTGCTGACGCCTGAATGAACGAAAATGGCGCATTTCGCCCCAACAAGCTGGGCGCCGTAGGCAACTGATCTGCCGTGATTGCCGTCAGTGGCGCAAGAGACCGTCATGCCTCGTGCGACGGACTGACTTCAGATGTGCGCAAATCGGACAGCTCAACGTCGCGACCGAGTTGCCGGGTTGCTTCCTCGATCACTAGGCGGATCACAGCATAAGAACCGCCCAGCGCTTTGAAACTACCAAGGCCGAGGCGATCGCCTTCATCCTTTAGATGGATCGAGCCAACTCCGATCTCACGGGCAAGGCCCGCTAAAGAAATAAGAGGAGTTTCCTTGTGCCCATCGCGATCCCTGAGAAAACGCTCGACCTCGCGGGCGGCATCGACGCTCAGCGTGTCGGCGTCCGAAGCGTCAAGGAGAGCGCGGTGATCGGGGTGCGAGTTGAGGAGAAACATGATTTGAACTCTCTTGCCTCGTTGGCGCGGCTGTATGAAGCATTTCATTCGCGATGGCAAAGTGGTTGGCTTCGCTAGCAGCAGAAGCCAACAATCGAGTGGTGGAATCCGTCAAAAAGACTGTTCATGCGCCGAATTTGTGCGTCGATGGGTGAATCATTGCGTTAATCAATATCGATAAAGCCATACCTTGCAGGACTACGCACGTTGTTTTGGAGGCGATAAGGGACAAGCGCCGGTTGGGCCCACACCAATTCGGCGCAGCACCATAGGAGCAGGACATGGCCAACCATTTCTACCGACTCCGTATGGGCAGATATGCCGAGACGTTGTTTCGGCGTAGTCAGCGCGACCTGGAGCAAAGGCTTTGGCTGCAGTACAACCTGATGCGGCTAGGGAACGAACTCGCGCGAGCCAAGCACCGATCCGGCCTGGCGGACCAGCCAGTCCGGCATGGACACAATGCAACCGAAACCGTCCTCAGCTGAATCGAGCTGATCAGAGGTGGCAAAGAAATCTTTGTCACGGCCGCAACCAAGCGGACTTACCGCCCGTCCATTGCGCAAACCTTCGTATGCGGTCGCTTAGCGAGCGATCCTGAATGAGGTTTGCGAGAACATCCCAAGCAGGAGACTGGCGTCCACGCTCATGTCGCCCCCGGGTTTCTGAAAACCTCTACCGATGGCGAAACGACGCTCGACGGCCTCAAGCGCGCGCAAGCCCTGCAACCGGGTGGATCAACATGGTGCATCGATATTGGAGTATTGAGCTGTGGCTTCGTGTCTTCCGCTCGATGCGGCTTTTGCCAACGGACGGCTACCTTTGGTGCCTGGGCCGCAACGCCGATTGACAAGTCAAGGGCGACGCCATGGGAGGCGATCGAGAATTCGCGACGTCCGCTCGGCCTAGCAGCATGTATGTCGCAGAACGCAGATGGTCTTGATGCTCAATAGGTACTCTGGCCAAAATCCTGCGGGTTCAATTTGAAGTTACTGTGCTGGCAATCGGTACGGTGAAATGGTTTAGCTCGACCAAGGGGTACGGCTTTCATCGAGCCGGATGATGGCGGCCCCGATGTATCGTCCACATTCGTGCCGTTGAAAAGGCCGGCTACGCCGAGTTGCAGAGGGTGCAAAGATCAGCTACGAGATAAGGGCCGGACGTTCTGGCAAAACGTCCGCCGAAAATCTCCGACTTGGATAACCACGCTCGCGCGAACAGAAGAGAATTCTGGCTTCGCCTCCGGCCTGTCCGCGGAGGCGTAGGTGCGGCCTCAGCATATCCCCCCGGAGCCGCTGAGGCCGTTTCCTTAAGTCCACGCGTGTGATTTCTCGCTCCCTGAACACGGGAGCCAATTGTGCGAATTGCGTCAGCAGGTGAACGCCTCCTTGCGCTCGCGGATGACGAGCCTTCCTCTGACGGGCAGGGCGAGCAGATCGACGTTGAAGCCCTTGCCGTCGTCGTGCGGCCAGACCGCACCGATTTTTGTCCAGAACGCGCTCTCGCCTTCCCCAGTGATGACGAAGGCCTCATGGCTCGGCTTCTTGGCTTTAGGTTTTGCGGGCATTGCATGCTCCAGGTTTGGGTTTGCCGCGAGGGTAGGACCGTCCGGGAGACAAAAACGTTCTGGTGCCGGTCGTTGCCGGCATGCGGTTGGGCGTAGTCTCAGCGGTGACGATCCGTCGCGCAACGCAATCGCGCCAGGATAGGTGGCGCAGGCACGCCACGGCTTGTATGACCCACCATCCTCGAACGGCAGAGATGAAAAATCGGGAGGCAACTCGCCAATTGCGCGAGACAGGTAGGCGCAGCCGCTTTCAGCCGGCGGACGGGATCTGCACGATGTTGGCGAGAGTTAGCAAGACGGGTTGTTGCAGGCGCCGGTCAGACGAGACGGCGGTCCAATCAAACCTTGTCCCGACCCTGCTTGGATTGACGAATGTCAGCGACAGGCCAATCAGCATAGTGTAGGCGGTATGACAGGCATCTGGGCGAGCGGCGATAAGCCAAGGAGTTCGCTCGCCTAACGCGTTCAAGAAGTGCGGCCCGCATCGGGCGCTTCAGTGTGCTCCACCAGACATCGGACATGCAGGTGTGTTCGACGTGTTCGAAGGCACATTGGACGGCAAGCGAAGCCATGTGCTCCCTTGGCCGAGCGCCGAAAGTGCGGACGAACCGCTTTGCGGCGACATCACCTCGCAACCAAGTGAAGGCAAGAACTGTCACGCCGTCGGCGGCAAGCAAGTGCATTGCCACGTAAGTACAGTCCTCCGCGAGGTTCTGAACCCGTCGAGCGGCGAAATCGTATTGCGGCCGGAATGCGCCGGTAGCCATCACGGCAGGGGGCGTGTCGAAGCGAATGACGAGGCTGCGGAGGTCCTTGAAGCGTCTAGCCGCAATGATCTTCTCAGTACGGATTAAGGCGTCGTGCGCTTCCTCAAATGCCTTTTCGCTCCATATCGAAATCCAGGAAAATCTGGGGTTCAGTGGTTCGTTCGATTCGTAATCCAGCTCGGACTCTGCTGACTCCAGCTGGCTATTGCGCTGATAGAACTCAGCGGCAATTGCTCGATAGTGCAGTAGCGCGAGCTGCTCGGGTGAGAAGACGAGCGGCACATCCTCAATTGGCGCAAAGAGAGCCTTATCGTGACCGGCACAGAAGCAGTTCATGGTCGAGAACTCGCTGACGCCAATCTCTTTCGCCTCGAATCCGGTCCGCTGCATCTTCATTATGGCAGGGGTCGTGTCCCCGGAGGTGGTGTAGCTCGGTAGAGCAAAGCCGTCCGCACGCGCGCCCACCAATAGCGCCGTAGCGGGCGGGCGGCTTTGCGGTGGTCACCGATGATTCGTCGGTAAGGTTTGGGTTGCGACACCAACCTGATTCGAGGAACCACCGATGACCGACGACATGATGAACCTGCGCACGCTCGTAGAGAAGACCCCTGACGCCGATCTCTTGCGAGAGATGATCGGCTTTGCCGCCCATCGGCTGATGGAGCTCGAGGTCGAGGGCCTGACCGGGGCGGCTTACGGCGAGAAGAACCAGGAGCGCCTGGTCCAACGCAACGGTTATCGCGATCGAAGCTGGGAGACCCGCGCCGGCACGGTCGAACTGCGCATTCCCAAACTGCGCAAGGGCTCCTACTTCCCGGGCTTCCTCGAACCGCGGCGGATGGCCGAGAAGGCGCTCACGGCGGTGGTGCAGGAGGCCTACGTCCAGGGCGTCTCGACCCGCTCGGTGGACGATCTGGTGCAGGCCATGGGCATGAGCGGCATCTCCAAGAGCCAGGTGTCGCGGCTGTGCGGCGAGATCGACGACAAGGTGAAGGCGTTCCTCAACCGCCCGATCGAGGGCGACTGGCCGTATTTGTGGATCGATGCCACCTACGTGAAGGTGCGCCAGCAGGGGCGCATCGTCTCAGTCGCGGTGATCATTGCGGTGGGTGTCAAACAGCGACGGCCGGCGTGAGGTGCTCGGCATGGATATCGGCCCGTCCGAGGCCGAGACGTTCTGGACCGCGTTCTTGCGCAAGCTCGCCCGCCGCGGCCTGCGTGGCGTGAAGCTGGTGATCTCGGATGCCCACGAAGGCATCAAGGCGACTGTCGCCAAGGTGCTCAACGCCACCTGGCAGCGCTGCCGCGTGCACTTCATGCGCAACGCTCTGGCGCATGCCGGCAAGAGTGGCCGCCGCGTCGTCTCCGCCTTCATCGCCACCGCGTTTGCCCAGGACGATGCCGAGGCGGCACGCGCGCAATGGCGGCGCATCGCCGATCAGCTGCGTCCCAAATTGCCAAAGCTCGCGGTGTTCCTCGACGAGGCCGAGACTGATGTGCTGGCCTATATGAGCTTCCCGGCCGCGCACCGGGCCAAGCTGCACTCGACCAATCCGCTCGAACGCGTCAACGGCGAGATCAAGCGGCGCACCGAAGTGGTCGGCATCTTCCCCAACGAGGATGCCATCCTTCGCCTGGTCGGCGCCATCCTGCTCGAACAGAACGACGAGTGGGCAGTCCAGCGCGGACGTTACATGACGCTGGAAACGATCGCGCCTTTGGGCGATGATCCCACCGTCAGCTTCCCGGCTATCGCCAGCTGACCGATCCGGCTCATGCCGGCGAACGTGGTGACACCCGCCCAGCTACACCACGCCACGGGACACGACCATGGCAGGCAAAGAGGTGGGAACGGCAACTATGTGTCCGTCCCGCGCGATCTGCCTCAGTTGGGAGCGGGGAATGATATGGGCGCGAACGATCTGACCTCTGCATGGCGATTGATCGCCAGCAGCCAGGCACTCCTTGAACTTAAAGAAGCGCTGGTGCCGTTCGGTGAAGGACCACAACTGTGGTGGAATCGACATGATCCGAAGGATAACTAAAGTGTAGGCTCACTGGCTAGATAGTACGATCGGCGGCGACTGGGTATCGTTGCTGCTCGAGGTAAATTCAGACATTATCCTTTTGGGTTGCAGCTCCAGCGGCTTTCCGCCTTTGCCGCTCGTCGTTTATGGCCTCACATATTCTCGCGGAACGTAGATGTTGTCTTGAACCCATTGCCAAAGCTCATCCCAGTCGGCGAACTGTTGCGCGTCTGCAGAATGGAGAGGTTCAAGGAATGCGTCGCACCAATAACAGAGAAGTGCCAGCCAAACGGCGGGTGCTGATCGTCAGCAGGAGCAAACGGCAGATTCCAATCTACAAATTCCGAAAGGCGGACCATGCCGCGCCTCGCAAGAAGCTCTATGGCGCGATCTTGCTGGGTTGGTTGAGCTGAAGGCATCAGGATTGTGTGGTATAAAACGTCTGATTTGTCGATAAAAATACCGACGATATGTATCATCGTGGCGAATAAGTGATTTGAAATAAGTGCGCCAGCCGCAAGCTGGTGCGATCCAGCTGGTGAAAGTCCGGCCCAAGTAAGGCGTAGCGTCCGCTTGGTAGTGAGTGTTGCGTGGTCACTGGCGACAGTGGGTGCGAAGCGTACACAGCGATTGCATGGGGTGTGGGATTGAGCCACGAAAGATCAGATGTCGCAGGGGCCGAGGGTTTTTATTCGCTCGAAGGCAACATGTGCGGCACCGTTATGCGAGGTGCTGACGCCCTGCCGGGGTCTAAGGCCACATCACGTGCAAAAGGATCGCATCGGAAGCTGGGAGATCTCGGGTCTGACCGGAACGGCAAAGCCGCTGCCGGCCCGCATCGGGAAGGTGAGGAACCGTAGCCGATGATGAACGGACACGAGAAGTCTGACCCTGCCATAGTAGCAATGAAGCTGACGAACAAAGCGGAGCCCTCTGCGGAGCGATCTGCGGGGGAGCCTTACGCGGCGGAGTCGGTGGAGCAAAGGGCAGGGACCAAGGGGAATGCGGGCCAGCAAAGCACGCGCCGGACGCAGAGTCGGGAAAGCGTGTCACAGGCGCTGGAACGCATACGGAAAGTCGCGAGAGAAAGGAAGAAGGAGAGGTTCACCGCGCTCCTCCACCACATCAACATCGATCTGCTCGAAGAAGCGTTCTTCGAACTCAAGGCGAATGCTGCACCCGGCGTGGATCGGTTGACGTGGAAGGACTACCAGGCAGACCTTGAGCGCAATCTCGAGGACTTGCATGGACGGGTCCAGCAGGGAGCGTATCGGGCACTGCCGAGCCGGCGGGTCTACATCCCCAAGCCGGATGGCCGGCAGCGCCCGCTCGCGGTCGCCGCGCTGGAAGACAAGATTGTCCAAAGGGCGGTGGCCGCGCTGCTGAACGCGATCTACGAGGAAGACTTCCTCGGGTTCAGCTACGGATTCCGACCTGGGCGCGGCGCCCATGATGCAATGGACGCGCTCTGCGTCGGGATCCACAGCAAGAAGGTGAGCTACATACTGGACGCCGACATCCGATCGTTCTTCGACGAAATCAGCTGGGAATGGCTGGTGCGCTTCCCGGAACATCGAATCGGTGACCGGCGCATCATCCGCCTGATCCAGAAATGGCTGAAGGCGGGCATCCTCGAAGACGGGGTCGTCTCGGTCAGTGACAAGGGGACGGGACAGGGCTCGGTGATCTCACCGTTGCTTGCCAACGTCTACCTTCACTTTGCCCTCGACCTCTGGGCCGCACGCTGGAGACGGCGCGAGGCCACGGGCGACATGATCATCGTGCGATATGCCGATGACTTCATCATCGGATTCCAGCATGAGAGCGACGCCCGGCGCTTCTTGGACGAGATGCGCAAGCGGTTGGGAGAGTTTGCGCTGTCACTGCATCCTGAGAAGACCCGGTTGATCGAGTTCGGACGCTTTGCGGCGGAGCGCCGTAAGCGACGCGGGCTCGGCAAGCCGGAGACCTTCGACTTCCTGGGCTTCAGCTTCATTTGCGGCAAAACCCGCTCGGGCAAATTCCAGATCAAGCGGAAGACCCGAAGGGATCGCATGCGGGCGAAGCTGCGGGAAATCAAGGAGGCGATGCGACGGCGTATGCACCGGCCGATCCCCGAACAAGGGAAATGGCTGAGGCAGGTCGTCCGCGGCTACTTCAACTACCACGCCGTGCCGACCAACGCGCCTGCACTGGCCGTCTTCCGACACCATGTCACCGACCTCTGGCGGCGCACGCTGCGGCGGCGTAGCCAGAAGGATCGGATGACGTGGGAACGGATGACGCAGCTGGTGAGCGACTGGCTCCCAGAACCAATCATCCTTCATCCCTGGCCGAGCGATCGCTTCGCCGTCACACACCCAAGGTGGGAGCCGTATGCGGGAAAGCCGCTTGTACGGCTCTGTGCGGGGGGCGCGAGGTAACTCGCGTCCCTACCGCAAAAACGATTTTCTGCGGTGTTGGTGGCCGAGGCAGCACGATCCGCGCGGTTTACGATCCGTCAATCAACCCATCATAATGGCCAGATAATCTCCGACCTTTGAGAGTTTCAACCCACTAAAAGGGTTGGATATCCCAACCGGTGATCGACATGCCGAGATGGCGCAAACCGACCAAAGTCGAGATTCGAGAGCGCCGCGCCGCCGTTTCGGCGAAGGCGCGGGCGGGCGAGCTACGGCTTCCGCGTGCTGTCGCGGAGATGCGTCACGCGCTCGGGCTTTCGCAGCCCGAGTTCGCGAAACTTTTCAAACTTACGACACGTCAGGTCGCCGAAATCGAGCGAACTGCTGACCTCGAGCACCGATTGACGCAAAGCGATCGCGAGTGGAAGCGCGCAACGCGGGTGTCCGCCCCTGCAGCGTGACTAACGCATGTCTTTCGTTGGCTCACGCGAAGCGTGCTAAACCGGCTCTTGTGCTAACATTGTGCAAAGGGCTGAAAGCTCCGTCAATCTCCTAGCGTGATGATTTACCTTAGCCCTTGCGTGATAAGGATTTGAAGTGCGAACCAAGCCGCTTTCATCGCGGCGCTGGTCTCCTAGTCGGCGCCAATAGAGGCGTCGTAGAGCTCGGCACTGCTGGCAGTTTATAGGCTTTTATTCCAAGGGCTTTGCGGTTCGCGCCAAGTCTACTGAGTCGCGGATCGTCTGGTGCAGCGGAATGCAGGTGGATGAAAAACTGCGCGCGCTCGCGACCAAAGGCAGAATTGCAGCGCTACATGGCTTAATACTGCGAAGTTTCTCCAGCGATGTCAGCTACTGTCTCCGTGACACGTGGAGCTAAGCTGGCGCTATAGAACCGGCTATCTCTTCAGATCCGCACTAAGGGGCAAATGGGATGGACGACGCTGCGTGGCCCCAGGTGAGGGGCGATCTTAGATCCACGCGATGGGGCGCTGCGGCGTTCCTCAACAATCTCGAAGCCGCCTGCACAGGTATTAGCCGAGCTGAATGGGTCATTAGATGGATAAACATCGGAGATGCCCATCGGGTCCTTGGTGATACGAATCGGGAAAAGGGATACCTTGATGAGGCGGCACAAGATTGGCTATGCGCGCTAACCGCCTTTGAAGTTGCAAGGCGTTTGGCTTGTGAAGACGCTTCAGGCAGCGAAGGCGTTCCGGCCAAAATCAACGCTGTCATTCAAAAATTCGGAGCCTTGGAACAGAAGATCGAGCGAGTGCAAATCGAGTGCTGCGATCAAGGTGAGATTGTCGCGCACTACTTGCCCGCGGACGGTCGCAGCTCTAGCGCCCCAGCAATTATTTGCATCAGCACGGAAGAGGAGCCGGCAACGACGCTGCTTGGAAGGCTCTTGCCCGTTGTGATGGATCGAGGCATGTCCGTCCTTGTTGTCGCTCACGAGGACGTCTCAAATACCCGGCGCGGTCAGTCGGACATGTACTTGTCTTGCTGTGTGGATTATTTAGCAGCCCGGTCAGACATTGATGCTGCTCGTATAGGCATCTATGGAGACGGGTTATCCGCTGCCATGGCATCCGATTTCGCTGCATCCGACAGCCGCGTTGCCGCAGCGGTCTGTGACGGTGGCCTCTGGAATTTGGCTCGGATGCTGGCGTCTGTCGACTGGGTTACCGGAACCACAGATGTGCCGGACGAGGAAGTGATCTCGGCCCGTCGCTTGCGGTTGCTCCGGCGGTTGAGATGCCCTGTTCTCGTGGTAGCAGGTGGCCGCGGCATCGTCAGCGCGTCGGAAGCGATGAAGCTGCTGCGTAACGGCGCGGCCGCACCCATTGATCTGCAGTTGGCCATACCACGGACGATCACGACCGACGGAGGAGAGGTCGAAAATTTCGTGACCTCCGACGATCGAATCTTCGGATGGCTAGAGCATAAGCTTGTGCTGAGCTCGCTCTCTATTCATTGTTGAGTTGGACAGTAGCGGAAACCTCGCCGCTCGCGCTGCTGTATTCCGTTCGTGCCACAGGCGATATCCTCAGTATAACTTCTCACACCTCAGGCTCACATCAGGAGACGCCATTAGCGTCCGGCCTTGATCAGAGGCTCGCTGAAATGGGCACGCTCAATAGCCTCTGCAAGTCGTTGTGTCCATTTCGGCAAAATGACAACAAAAGCAAAATCAATGGCTTATCAAAAAAATGTTCAAGTTCACTATTTGGTACCTGGAACCTAGCTTCCCCCATCTAGCCTCCCTCTTGCGGAGACCGACATGCTCGGACACGGGGGCGGACGGGCGTTCTTTGGGCGGAGCCAGCGGTTCACGGCCCGCGACCTATCCTCCCAGGCGCGCCAGCGTGAAGCGGACCGGATCTCGCGGGTCTCAAGGCGCCCCCTCCATGGTCGACACGCATTGCGCGCAGCCCAGCACCTTGTGCTGACCGAACAACGTCAACGGGATCGTCAGCATGGCGCCGATCACGATGATCATCACGACAATCATCTGCGACGCGATCAGATATCCATCAGCATACGGGCCATCGTTGCCGCCGGTCCAAAAAGCGAGCGCAACCAAGCGAAGACGCGCGCCCAAAGGCTCTGCAGCTCGCGTTTCGCCGCGGCCAAGGGCGGAATTTCGCGAAAGGATCATCCCACCAACTGCTAAATCGAAAAGCGCGCCGGCGACGCGATCGACATCGTCCTCTCAGCGGTAGATCACAACTTTCGACGCATCATCGTGTATTCGTCAAGTTGCGGGCTCAGTAGGCCTAGGCGCCGCGGTTCAAGTCGTGGTGCCGAGCGAGCAGGCTCTGATGCTAGCTCAGCACCGCGTCATTTAGATCTACAATATTCCGATACTCAGCTTTTGAGATGCCAATCGGCTGTTCTTAGCAATTAAGTGTAGCCGTTTATTGACGTAGTGAAGAGACTCCTCGTCGAGCCCGTCAAGCATCGCAGCGTTGAGGGCTTGTCGTTTGATTGACAGCTTCCTGATTTCCGCCCGCGCCTTTTGCGTCAGTGAGATCTGTAGGTATCTCGCATCGTCAGGCGAGGTCACACGGGTCAGGAACTCCATTTGTTCGAGTTTCTTTGTTTGGTTGGTAACGAAAGCGGGATGGATTCGCAGCTTGTTCGCAACCGCTGTTCCCGAGACGCCTCGACCTTCATCGAGTTCGTCGATGGCCATGAGGATCAACCACTGCGCTTCGGTTATGCCTAGTAGCTGAGCCCAACTCTTGTGTATTTCCTCGAGTTGGGAATGGACCTCAACGATGTTCCAGATGAAGTCGCTAACGGCTCTATCGAGTTGTTCTTTCACTTGCATGTTGCTGTTCCCGGCAGTTCAGGGTGTCGCCGATACGCGCACAGGTTGATGTCCACTTCGGCGAAAACCTACGTACGCTTCTCGTGCGACCTAAAAAAGTGCACGGGCGACACAGTGCTATCAAAAACAATTGAGAAGCACAATTGATCTGAGTGCGCATCGACGTCGCAGCTACCCAGTTTGATGTCGGGGATATGTCACTTTTGCGTCTACTTTTAATCCAAGTAGAGCTCGTCTTCGTTCTGAACCCAACTGACTTTGTCCACGAAAACGTCTTGCGATAGAATAAACCTGCTCAAGGAAAGCGTGCTTACGATCCGACGCTTTATCGAAGCCGCGAGATGCCACTCGGCAAGCTGTATGCAAAACGGCTATATCTGCACTGGCTAGCGACTGCGAGCAAAATGGAAGAACTCTATTCGATAGAACTTTCTTCAGTTCTTCGAGGAGACACGCATTGCAACAGCGCCGCGCGCCAGGTCGTCATCGTTGCGACATGACACGGCTTCAAGATGATAAAAACTGAATGATGCCTCATTCGTCGACGAGGCTCAGGTGAAGATATCGAGCACCCAAGCTGCTGCGGACGTTGTCATCGGCGCCATCGGCCGCAAGGTTGCGAAGGGCGGGCCCCAAATCGGCTTTCGCAATACTGCTGGCGCGACGCGTGCGCGAGCGAAGCAGCCTCCGCGACCAATCCAAGGAGATCGACATCTGCTTCAACGCGTTGGCTTGATTGACTCGCCTCTGCGGAAGCGGCGAACGTCAGAGTGTTCGGGCTGAAAGGCCTCAACTAGAATTGGCACGGCGCTCGCAGGATCGCAGTTGCCACATACGAAAACATCAGCGGCCGCGTAGGACCTCTCTGGCCAGGTGTGTAAGGTGATGTGCGATTCGGCCAACAAGGCTATTGCGGAGACGCCGTGACCCGGACAAAACTTATGAACATGAAGATGGAGTAATGTCGCACTCGCCGCCCGGACGGCTTTTCGGATTGCGTCTTCGGCAATGACTGGATCGTCAAGGTTCCTCGCTCCCCATAGGTCGATGAGCATATGCGTCGCACCGGAGGACAGAGACGGCGGGGTTTCCTTCTCGCTATCAATAGTCACTCAGAAATCTCCATTGAATTATGGGCCCATTAAGCTGAGCTATTTGGGATTTAGGTGACGAGGTGATCAGGCCCGCTCGGCACCTTGATTACGTGAATGCCGTCATTGAATCTGACAACTGCGACCTTCGGCACCTCTTTGTGCCTTAAGCCACCGCCAGGCCTTTATTTTGCGATCACCAGCTCGAACACCTTTGGCCTGGGGTGGTTGGCATCAAGGAGCACTTCGTCTGCGTGGTCCTGTCTTGCCGTGGCGAGCACGCTCTCGATTGAATTGGTGGTCCGCAAGAGATCTCTGTTCGGAAAGAAAATGGTGGAAGGCCAGCGGTGCGTCGGCATTCAATACCCGGCCGTACTTGGCGCAATACTTGTCGGCAAACAGTTCCGTCGCCGCTTCGCGCGGACGCTCGATTCGCGGCCAATAGACCTCGCGCAAATCCCTCTTCGTGGTGGCCTGAACGACGGTGGCACTGGAGGTTCGCGGTCTTGTGCACCCAGCATCGTTGTGCCCTGTGCCAGGAAAGACCTCGTCGAGCGTCTTGTAAAAGCCGAGCGCGCCGTCGCCGACATTGGCGAAACTCGTTGTTATTTATGACCTCGCCTCGATTGCTTTGCCAAGCCACGCCTTCCTTGAGGTAGGCCAGGGTGTGGCTGTGCGTGCCCAAAGCGTAACCGAGGCGACCGGCCCCGGTAACAGAGACGATTGGACTCGCCTTGTTTGCGCTCAGTGCTATGCGGGAGGCGGCGAGGCAGATATTTGTACAGTTAGAGACAGCGCCCCGGGCATCACGTTCGAGGCCAAACACCGAACTGTTTTTCTGGGAGTTGTAGCCGGTCTTGTCGTCTGCAAGGAACGCATGGGGATCGATGCCACCGTCATAGACAGAGGGAATGTCGGGATTGGTGAAGCATTTTGGGCCGCAATCACCGCGGACGTGCCCGCCAATATATCCTCCGGACAAGCTCCACGGAGCCGATGACAGACGTGCTGCTGGCTCAAGATCCGCCGAATGGGCTACGCCGCTTGCGACCAGCGCAATCGTTGTCGCTTCCCCAGAACGAACTTTAGATCGCATCAAACACTCCGCGGCGCAATTTCTATAGCACTTTCGAGCTTGCATCGGTGATGGCGCCGCGAATGAAGCAAGCAGCGTGCCGCTTGGAAATTGAGGAGTCTCGAGTTGCTTCGTACCGGGTGCATGCGTCAAGTTGTGGACAATGGTCTTAAAGTTGACAATCGCTCTGTACGTACCGACAATATGCTGCGCGGCAGGAAGACGCCTTCCTCGCTGCAGAGTAGAAGGAGCCTTTTGTTGGTTTCGACAGAATTTCGATCTCACCTATCGAGCCTGATGCGAACCGGTATAATCCACTGATTCTTACCGACGAGCGGAGCCGGCCTGGACGCTCGACCCATCTGCCCGCACAGCGCACCAGCTACGCTGGGGTTATCGAAGTCCGGCTCGCGGGAAATCGTCACGAGCGATCGGTCACGCAACGCGGCACGGCGGGAAAGGCTCACCGTCAGTGTCTTCCAGCTTGCCACGAATGCCTGTAACGCGCCGGCTCCGGCTTCGCTGTGATGCTAAGCGGCTGCGAACATCGGCAGATTAAGGACCTCGCGTGGCTGGTTCTGCACGCCTAGGACTCGTTACGCTGCCCCGCACTCGGAAACGTCAACTCTGGTCGCGGAGGGCAACCTCTAGAGTACCCGAAAGGGTGCTCCGATACGCGTTCCAAACCGCAATTGAAGCGTGTGTAGTGCCGCTTGGCCGCCGCCAGGTGCATGCTCGACAATCCCTTCCAGCGCGTCAAAGCAAGTTTCAGTCTCCCCGTCTCACAGCAGAACCCTACAAAGCCAAAAGCGTCAAAATGTTCGAGCACCTAACAACTGCCCCTCAGCGGCTACGCAACCGCCTCGTGGAAAACAAACACGCATCCGTCTTGATGTCGACGTCATCGCTTGGGGGCCGTAGGCAACATGTAACCCGGCGAGCGTCAGGTCCTCTTTCATCAGGAGAGCACATGCAAGAATTCACAAGCCAAAACCGGGTCTCTGAGCGCGTTGATTGCGCCTGGCATGCAGACGATCGCGTGTCTACTACAAGATCCGGTAGATGCCACCGCCAACATCAGGCCCTAGCGTTCGGTTGTGTTCCCCTGCCGATCATCGAGGAAACAGTGAGCGCAAAGGGCGAGAAGCTAACAATTAGTCAAAACGGCACACTATGACTGGCAGAACCAGGGTGGCGAAGAAACGTACACCCCATTCAGGACCCTCGGTGTTCTGATTCAAGGGCCACACAGGGCGACGAATGGCGGGAGGCGTATGCCTACGAAAAATCGATCGGACAAAAATCCTCTTGAGGAACGTCAACCGATCGACCCGATCATGCAGATCGATCGGCTTGCATCTTCGGATCCCGAGAGGGTTGCCCTGAGGTACGGCGCAGGCGCACTCACCTACAAGGCGCTGCGCTTGAGATCGGATGCCCTCGCGAGGACGTTACGAGAGAGGGGGACTCACGGCGCGGTGGTCGCCTATTTGGGTGAGCGGGACCTCGATTGGGCGACGACTGTCGTCGCAATTTTGAAGGCTGGATCAATCTACCTGCCGCTCGATCCGTCGCTACCCGCTTCCCGTACATCATTCATGATCGAGCAGAGCCGCTGCGCTCTGATTATTGGTCCAGACCGGCTGGAGTCGCTTAGCCAATTCCAGGCGAACAGCAAAGCCACCACGCAATTCGTGACGATAGAGGCGGCGCTGCGCGAAGGCCAAGCGTCGTCTCTTGCGCCATCATCGAACGAGAATGGACTTGCCTACATTCTGTTTACGTCAGGTTCGACGGGCCGGCCCAAGGGCGCAATGATCGAGCGTGCAGCCCTGAATAATCATTTGGCGGCAAAGATTGACGCTTTAACCCTAAGTCGGACGGATTGCGTCGCGCAGACAGCGTCGCACTGCTTTGACATCTCGCTGTGGCAGCTTCTGGCGGGGCTTTGCGTCGGCGGCTGTATCGCTATCATCGATGATGCGACCCTGAAATCGCCAGTCGTTCTTCTCCAATCAATTCAACAATGTGGCGTGACGGTTGTTCAATTCGTTCCGTCGATGCTTGCAGTGTTTGTTGAATATCTGCAGTCGCTTGCGGCCGCTGAGCGAGCTCTGGACGGTTTGCGGGTTATTTCTACGGTCGGAGAACCTCTCACGCCGGGACTGGCGCGCGCGTGGCTTGCCTTATATCCTCAGGTCCCCATTCTCAACCACTACGGGCCGACCGAGTGCGCGGACGGCGTTGCGCATCATGTGCTTTCCGTCCCCCCTGCGCCGGCTGACCTCTATGTGCCGATCGGCAAAGCGATTTCTAACCTCGAGGTTTATGTCGCGGATGGACCGCGGCTGTGCAACCCGGGAGAGGTCGGCGAAATCTGTGTTAGCGGCGTTGGTGTCGCTGCTGGTTACGTCAATGACGATGACCGCACCAAGGATGCCTTTGGGCCAAACCCGTTCTCGAACGATCCCTCGTTCCAGCGCCTATACCGGACAGGTGATCTCGGGCGCGCTCGTTCCGACGGCCTCTTGGAATGTCTCGGTCGACGGGACCGTCAGGTCAAAATTCGCGGGCACAGAATTGAGCTGGGAGAAATCGAGGCCCGCCTTTGCGCTCATCATTCGGTAGGTGGCGCCGTCGTGGTCGCCTCCGCCTGCGCAGGCGTGAAGCTTACAGCGAGAGACATAACCAGGGCTGAGGGGGAAACTGGATCGAGGCGACTTTTCGCATATGTGTCGGCCCCGGCTGAAGTGGGGGAATGCGAGCTTCAGAACTTTCTTGCCGAAGCGCTTCCCACCTACATGCTTCCAGAAAGAATCATCCACGTCGGCAGTATTCCACTGACCAGAAACGGAAAAGTCGATTTTGGAGCCTTGCCGGACCCGGCAAGTGTTCGCCCTCCCTTGCCGACGCGATTTGAGGAGCCGCAAACAGAGCTCGAAGCTCAGCTGTGTCAAATTTGGTCCGGCGTTCTGCGCATTGAGAACATTGGCGTGAATGACGAGTTCATAAGCCTCGGCGGAGACTCGCTTCGGGCGATGCTTATATTGGGCCAGTTGCAGACCTTGCTCGGAATGAGAGCGGATTTCAGGCTGGTTCTGAATGGAACGATCCGATCTCTTGCGGCGTCGATCTCGGCTCCAGTCGAATCGAAACCGTGCACGGCCCCGACGCACGGTAGGCTAACGCGAGCGCCCCTAACGCGAGTTCAGGAGCACCTATGGTTTCTCTCACAGCTTGATCCGTCTGCCAGGAACTACATCATTCAGGGCGGCCTGCGAATAAAGGGTATCATCGATCTGGCCGCGTTCAATCGCGCCTGGACCGATGTCATTCACTCCCATCAGGCACTTTCTGCACGCGTCATCGACGAGAACGGTCCGGTTCAGTGTTTCGATGCTCCTCAATGCGCAAGCCTTGAACTGGCTGATGCATCTCATCTCACGGCGCAGGAAGCTGAGGAGCTGATCGCAGAGTTACGGCGAACAGAGCTTAACGCCAGTTTTGATCTCGGCCAGGGCCAACTGTTTCGCGCGCGTCTGATCCGTTTTGGCCCTGACAACCATCTGATACTGATCACCGCTCACGAAATCATCATCGATGCCTGGTCGATCTCCGTTCTGCTCAGGGACCTTCGACAAAGGTACGTAGATGCAGCGGCGTTCTTGCCGGAAAACCGGGCGTCACTCTCGACCTACGCCCTCTGGGAAATCCAACACACGACGCCGGAGGCGCTGGCCAAGCAACGTAGTTATTGGCGCAATCAGATTGGCGATGATCTGCCGGTTCTTTCGCTCGGAACGGGACGAGCGCGGCCGCAGACAAATTCCTATCGCGGCGCTTCGCATGCGGTGCTGCTTGGCAGCGAGCTCTCCAATCAGGTCCGGGAGTTTGCGCGCCGCCATAGATGCACCACGTCGACAACACTCCTCGCATGTTTCAAGCTGCTGCTGCGGATGTATAGCGGTCAGGACGATATTATCGTTGGCATACCACACGTCGTACGGGATCAACCAGGCAGCGACGTAATTATTGGCTTTTTCCTGAATATGCTGCCAATCCGGACCGCGATCGATGTCGACCAGTCCTTTGTGGTTCATGCGTTGCGCATCCAGGATCTAGTCAGCAGTGCCATCGCAAATTCGGCATATCCATTCGGCTGGATGGTGAGGGATGCCCGTCTATTTCGCGAAGCGGGCCGCTCACCGATCTTTCAGGTCATGTTCAACATGTACTCCGAGGCCGCCGAGCCATCTGGCCAACATGAGTTGGATCTGACATTCCGCGAATATGAGACCGGCTATGTAAAATTCGATCTGACATTGTACGCACAAGATCAGGGCGATGAAATTGCCCTCCAGCTAGCGTATGCGGAAGACGTATTTTCGAGCGATCTGATTGCTCGCATGGCCGACAATCTGCGCTGTCTGATTGCAGCCTGCCTTGAGAAGTCGCTTGCGCCCATTAAGGATCTGAGCTGCCTCAGCGCGTCAGACGTCGCCATGCTGGATTCGCTGGTTGGCTCGGTGCAGCCAAATGAGACTGAATGCCCGCTTGTCGAGGCGTTCGAGCAAATCTGCGTCTCGAATCAGAGCCAGGTGGCATATTTTGGTAAGTTCGGCGAGATCACATTCGGCCATCTGCGCGAGCGCGTAATAGCTGTCAGATCGCTACTGCGGGTTTCGGACGTGGGAGCTGGCGATATGATCGCCATGCTTGTCGACCGGTCGCCCGACGTGGCCGCGGTTATTCTTGCGGCACGAGCCTTGCAGTCCATAGTTGTCCCGATATCGCCGGATTATCCGCGTGATCGGATCGAACATATCCTGCGAGATAGTCAGGCAAAGCTCTTGGTTCACGCTAATGCCGCCGAGCCTGGTTTCGACATGCCGTCGGTCTGTCTATTGACCCTAGAGGGGTCGAGCGTGCCCGCGCACGATTCTGGGCGCAGGGACAAACCATCAGATCAGGGAATTGCAAGCCTTATTTACACGTCGTCATCAACCGGAAAGCCGAAAGGAGTACTTATACCGGAATCGGCAATTCTCAATCGACTGAACTGGATGTGGCGACGCTTTCCGTTTGACAGTACCGACGTTATGGTTGTGCAGAAGTCCGCATCACTTGTTGCTTCGGCTTGGGAGTACTTTGGGGGGCTTCTGAAGGGTATACCCGCGCTGATCCTGGCCCAGGAGCAGTTGCTGGATCCGGATCTGCTGTTATGCGCGTTGGCGAAATGTCGTGCGACACATTTATTTGCCTCGCCGCCACTCCTATCCGCCGTCATCGCTTCGCAAGAACGGCGCCCGCGACCGACGGCCTTGCGGCTGGTCACAAGCAGCGCCGAATCGATGCCTTCCTCGCTTCCCGGGCGCTGGCGTGCGAATTTTCCTGAAACGCCGTTGTGGAACTTCTACGGTGCTACGGAATGCGCATCCAATGCAGCAGTCTACGAAACATCGGATGCCGACGACGGCTCGTCGCTTGTCCCCGTTGGGCACCCAATCGATAACGTTAAACTCTACGTGCTCGATGCCCAGTTAAGGAGACTCCCTGTCGGTGCTGCTGGCGAACTCTGCATTGCCGGACGATGCGTGAGCGCCGGGTACTGGCGGGATCAAGATCGGACCAACCGATGTTTCATCTCGAATCCGTATGATGACGGCCGATACAGCGTTCTTTATCGAACTGGCGATATCGCACGCATCTCAACCAGCGGCCTGCTCGAGATTTGCGGCCGATCGGACAACCAGATCAAAGTACGGGGCTTTCGCATTGAGTTGGAGGAGGTCGAAACGGCTCTTGAGTCTCATCCTGCAATCGCTAAAGCCGCGGTCGTCGCAGACGGCATGGATAATCATCGTCGCTTGATCGCCAGCGTGGTTCCGGCTCGCCACAGTCTAAGCTCTGGAGATATCGTCACTCACCTGCGCCACACATTGCCATCCTACATGATTCCTGCCGCCTTCCGTTTGGTCGACAGCATCCCCCTTACGGCAAGTGGGAAGATAGATCGTTCTCGCCTGTCGTCCGTTCCTTACCGGGAGGTCGGGCCAGTTCCTTGTGCTGAGCCCCGCACGAGGAAGGAGCGCGTTCTTGCTGCGATCTGGCAGGATCTATTAGGCACCAAGTGGGTCGGACTCGATCAGAGCTTCTTTGATATCGGCGGAGATTCTCTTCTCAGCGTGCGCTGCGTCACGCTGGCGCGCAAAGCCGGACTGAATCTCACTGTCGAGCGACTTCATCGAACACCGACTATCAGGGAATTGGCGGCAGACGAAGCGGTTACACTCTATTCCGCGGATGGTTCATTGGCAGTCACCCGCGCAATCTCATCTTGGAATCGTCTTGCCGGCTTCGACGAGCATTTCAACATCGGCGATCTCTTCTTCTTGCCCGCCGGCGTCCTGAACGTCCGAACGCTGGAGCGTGCCCTTGCCCATGTCATGAATAGGCACGAAGGCCTCAGACTGCGTATCGCTCGAACTGCTGATGGCCTACGTCTGACAATCGAACCTTCCGTGGCCGAACGCCTCGTGGAAGAGATCGATCTTGTCGGGATAAACGTCCTTCAGCAGCGTAAGATAATCGAAAGCATCTCGGCAAGACGTCAGCATATGTTTCGGTTTGACGGCCAGACGCCTCTTGTCAGCGTCACAGCGTTCCGCACAGCGGAAAGCGGCGATTACTATCTTCTGGTCCTGATCCATCATTTTGTAGCGGACGGGATCGGCTATCGCCTATTCCTGGAAGCGTTGGATACGGCATACAACGCCCTTGCCTCGGGCCATGCTATAAGCGGTCCCGAGAACACACAAATGCTCTGTCCATGGTTGAAGCGCCTTGAGCACTACGCGAACAGCGAAGCGCCAGCCGAACTCGAATACTGGGAAGGGATTGACTACCATCAGTTCGATTTCCACATCAGCGACACTTCATCTGGCGGCGCAAGCTTTTCGAAAGCGACAGCGAGAGAGCTTCACCATGCACGCCTTGAGGGGCGCACGGAAGAGGCGAACTGCCGATTCCTCTGGGAAGATCAGGCCAAGTACCATCTTGAGATCGACAAACAAGCGACAGCCGATCTCTTCAATATTGCAGCCAGATGGGCGCATTGTCAGGACGTCGATGTCTTTCTTGCGGCCATATCCGGCGCCTTTGGACGCGTTTTCGGCAACTACTCGCTCTGGATCGATAGCCTTACCTCAATCCGAGGTCGGCTGTTTGACGATCTCGATCCATCTCAGATCATCGCCCATATCAGCGAACTTGTTCCGCTTCCCTTGAGACTGACAGCAACGGAGCACCGTCCCGATCGTGCGCGTTCAATATACCGCCAGCGCAATGCCCTGCCGCGCAGGGGAATCGGGTTTCGGGCCATGAAATTCTTAAACCGAGATACAGCCGTGCGGAGCCGGGTCGATCGCCTGTCCTTACCAAGAATTGGATTGAATTATCGAGCGGGTGTGCAGCGCCATTTTCCACGCCGTCTGCTAGCCAAGGAACCCTCTCCACTCTGGATCGGCGAAGACATGGATGAAGGGTCCGTGATCCACCTGTTCTGGTTCGATGTCGGATATCAAGCCGGCCATCTTCAGATCGAAGCGAGGTATGATTCAAGCCAAGTCGGTTATGAGCTGACCCGTAATCTTTGCACAACATTGCAACAGGAGTTGGTGCAAACGATTAGCGAATGCGCAAGAGCTCGCGACACGTTCACCCATGAATGAGCCAGATGCGGAATTCGCCTTCGAGAGCGATCGCGATGTGATGCCGAAGAAGATGCAGCACATTGACCTATCGGCCCCCAATCTGGCGAGCCTCATTCTGCGGCTCGCCATTCCGTCTGTTGTTGGCTTGTCGATCAACGCGTTACAGCAGGTCGTCAACGCGATCTTTGTTGGCGCGCTTGGCGCACAGGCGATCGCAGCTGTCAGCATGGCCTTGCCAATCGTGGTCCTGCTCACAGCAGCTGGACAGGGGATCGGTGTTGGGACAGCGTCGGTCATATCCCGTCATCTTGGCGCTGGAGAGTACCTGGAAGCGAGTCGAGGCGCGAGCAC
>NZ_JBBIAM010000169.1:0-16252 GCF_054185185.1 Bradyrhizobium sp. UFLA05-153 | reverse complement strand
CATCGATGCCTTCTTACCGCGGAAGGCAAACAGATGGCCCGAGAACGGATCTTTCTTCAGCACTTCCTGGACCAACACGGCGAGGCCATCTATGCCTTTCCTCATGTCCGTGTAGCCAAGCGCCAGGTGCACTTTCACGCCCGCAGGAACAATCAGCATGGCGCGATCTCTCCGCTCTCAACGCGCGCCCGCACAACATCGGGATCGCTGCCGACGCGGGCAAAGACACGCCGCCCTTCGGGCAGATCAACAGCCATCATTCCTTCCGGCGGTCGTAGAACGAGAGCGGCCGTCGTGTCGTCCGCCAGCGCGACGGATGCAAGCTTTGCGCGCTTCTTCTGCGCCACGCCGAACTCCACCCGCCAGCGGAACAGCAATCCCGTGACGACGCCGTGCTTGCGGGCAACACCGGAGACCGTGGCACCCGGCTGCTCGGTTTCCATCACGATCGCCAGCTTCTGCTCGTCGCTGAAGAAGCGCCGGGCCGGCGTCGCGGGCGCGGTCGGAGCGTCGTTCACGGCTCCTGTCAAGCTGCTTTTGGAGGTCGATTCCTTAGCACTAGCGCTAGCGACGGGGCGGGCGGAGGGGTGAAGATGCGCACGCCAGTCGATTTCGACCTCGCCGTCGTCCAACCGGTCACGCCATGTGCGCAGCGCGTACGGCGAAAGCGACAGCGCCGCGGCGTACTCGCGGACACCCATGCCGCTCCAATTCATCGCCTCCACATGCATCGCCCAGAACGCTTGCATGGCGCGATTGCGCACGTCCGTGCTGATGCCGAACGCTTGCCGGCGGCGCTTTCGCACCCCTTTCTCTCGCTCTTCACGGCGCTTCTCGCGGCGCAATTCCGTCTGATATTCCGTGAGCTTGCGTGCAGCTTCCTCGCCAGCAAGAACCTTGAGCCAGCGCGTGAACGTGCCCTCGTCCAGTCGATGCTGACGGCAATACGCCTTGCGCGAAGTGCCGCTGCGCCGCCAGGCCTCGATGTGAATCGACCACCATTCACGCCTGGCTTTGTTCTGGAAATGTTTTGGACCCACCGGAGATTCTCCAGTGCAGCAGAGAACCCGAAATGGAACGAGAACACACCATCGAAAAGTCGTGCAGGATTCGGACGCTTACGCCCGCCCGATTAGAAAGGCAAGATAAAGCGAGCTGCCTCGCCACAGGAACTTCGTTCCTAAGGTTTTGTCTGCACATTGTTATTGTCGAGCTCG
The DNA here is from genome assembly GCF_054185185.1 of Bradyrhizobium sp. UFLA05-153. Classification (NCBI taxonomy): domain Bacteria; kingdom Pseudomonadati; phylum Pseudomonadota; class Alphaproteobacteria; order Hyphomicrobiales; family Nitrobacteraceae; genus Bradyrhizobium; species Bradyrhizobium sp. UFLA05-153. The sequence continues at coordinate 15,035 of NZ_JBBIAM010000169.1, read as the reverse complement.
CTGGTCGAGCAGTAAGGTGCAGCGGGGCCGCTTCCGACACTTTCTCGTTTCTTCGCAAGGGTCCGAGCGCCATCGCACGCAATGTGCGACGATAGACAGACCGCAGCAGTTACGCGGATGCGCTTTTTTCTACGCTCCTGCGCGGTGAGCGTATTGCGCTCTTGTGCGGCGTTTTTCGTCCTTCGATCGTCAGCTCATGGCGAGGAACGAAGATGACTTTCGCATCCTTCCCGGCAAGGTTCGGGATCGTGGTCGTGTAGAGACGCGCACGCGCCGGACAGGCGCGATGCGCCGACGCCCGGCCAGTTTCCTCGGTGAGATCCAGCAGGCCATACGTCGAGCCGGCGGCGATCCCAATCGCATGACCCAGCCCGGGAAGGGAAGCAGTCGGTTCAACGCGCGCGGCCGCGGCGCCGCAGTAGCGCTGACGCTGAAGGATCGAAGCGCTTGGAGCGGGGACGCGAGCGGGGTGCGCACACGGGCGCGGCGTGTAGCAGTGAAGGGCCGGATCGTCAAACTCAACCCACAGCGCGGCGCAATGCGGGGACGAGGGTTCGTCAGCGCCAAAGCGGTCGACGCCCACCTTCGCTATCTCGAGCGAGATGGCGTGACGAAGGACGGCGAGAAAGGCCAGGTCTATTCGGCGGAGCATGACATAGAGGATGGCCGCGCCTTCCTCGACAGGGGCCGTGAGGACCGGCATCAGTTCCGCTTCATCGTTTCCGCCGAGGAAGGCGTGGAGCTGGCTGATCCGCGCGAGACCACCCGCAATCTGATGAAGCAGATGGAAGCCGACCTCGGGACTAAGCTCGACTGGATCGCGGTTGACCATCACAACACCGGCCACCCGCACACCCATATCCTCGTTCGGGGCGTCACCGATGACGGCAAGATCCTCAACATCGCCGGCGACTACATCGCCTACGGCATTCGTGAACGTGCCAGCGAGATCGTTACGCGGGAACTGGGTCGCCAAACCGAGCTTGAGGTGGCAAAGCAGCTCGAGCGGGAGGTGGACGCCGACCGCTTCACCCAACTTGACCGCATGCTGATCGCGGAGCAGCAGGGAAAGGAGTTCACCGATCTTCGCCCTGACCGAGACATGCGGGACACCTTTCGCCAAAACCGTGCCCTGCTGATCGAGCGGGCTCGCAAGCTGGAGCGCATGGTTCTGGAATTGCCGACTCCATGCGGCGACGGGATTCCGCAGGCGCTCGAAACGCGTCCATCATCCGCACCATCGCCGGATGTTTGCGGTTTCTTGATTTTCACCCAACGCCTTGATCCGACTTCATTTGTCCTTCCATTTGATCGAGCAGCCAATAGACGCCTTTTGGTCAGCCGGCGCCAGACCTGTGGTCGCAATCGCGCGCATCGCCTCGACAAGCTCTCGGGGCGCCCCCGCGTGAGGCGGAGTTGTGCGCCCTTCGTCGAGCCGGCCGCGATACTTGAGCTTGCGGTCGGCATTGTAGCCGAAGAAGTCCGGCGTACAGACCGCCCCATACGCCCGAGCGACTTTCTGGGTCTCGTCGTGGAGGTATGGAAACGGGAAATCATTAGCCTTCGCGAAACGCTTCATATTCTCAAATGAGTCTTCGGGATAGCTCGCCGCATCGTTTGAGCAAATCGCCGCAAAGCCAATGCTCTCCGACATCAGCACGCGGGCGTCCGAAACCATGCGGTCGATCACCGCTTTAACATAGGGACAATGGTTGCAGATGAAGACGACGACTGTGCCTTTTGCGCCCGCAACGTCGTCTAGTGCGTAAGTCTTGCCGTCGGTGGCCGGAAGCTGGAACACCGCCGCCGGCGTATCAAAAACGACTTGGGTAGCTGCTGTTGCCATATCGCACCTCCTTGTGCCCAATATATGCTGACGACGGTCTGCTGGGGCACAGTTTCCAAGACCTGCTCGCCAGTCGCGTCGTTTTGGCCATACGTCAGCCATTTCCGGTCGACCCTTAACACCGCCATTTGGACGAGCGCGGGAGTTCGTCGGTGTGGGCCACGACGGACGTTAGCTCCTCCAATGCTCCGGCGCGTGGGGCGGCGACCAGGATAATTGCTGTCTAAAGTTTGTTCGTCCGGCGGCTCTGAATGATTGTCTCGACACTCACCGCCGGCCGCGCTCCTGCGATTTTCTTTCGCCGATCAGACAGGGCACCCGAGGCTCTTTCTCGGCGGCTGGGACGACCCCGCGCTCTGGCGTGAGGTCCGCAACTTCGCGAACAAGCTTGGTCCGGATCGCTTCCTGGAATTTTTCGCGATCTTTGATCGTCATGATGAAGGCGCCCGGCCCCCCGATCACGCAGTCCTCGTAATAGAGATCGAGATTCTCGATATCGGTCGTCGAGAGGGATGGCTCCTTCACCATGATCGGGAGGCCATTGATAATGATCCCTTTCTCCAAGGCAGCGTCACGCGCGCCGGTTACGGGGGCTCCATCGTTGTTCGGCCCATCGCCGGAGACATCGATGACGCGCCGCAACCCGCGATAGGGGCTCTCTTCGAACAGCTGCAGTGCGAAATTAATCGCGCCGGAAATCGAGGTACTCGAACCTCGGCGAACCGGCGCTTTCATGATCTCGGCGGCTACTGCATCCGCCGATTCCGGGCCGTCGATCATGCGCCAGGGAACGATGATCTTCTCGTCGCCCGACATCGACCACTCGAAATAGGTCACGGCCACCTTGCTGCCCGGAACGGCCCTCAGTGCCTGAAGGAAGTCTTTCGAGACGATGGCCAGTGCATAGCCCTCGCGCTGAATGGCAAGTTCGTCCATATCCATCGAATAGGAGATGTCGACGGCGATAACGAGCTCGACATTGACGGGCTGTACAATGTGGTTGGTGTCGACGAATCGAGAGTTCAGGGTCGGCGCGGCAATGCCAGCAACGTCACCTCCGACCATCGCCCCCGCAACAAGCACCGCCCCGACCGAGACACACCAGCGCATGGCGGCCCTCCCGTCCTTTCACGAGCATGGTGACACCCAAAACACGTTCCGAAAAGCGGAAACATGCAATTGTCGTCCCCGTTCGCAGCGGTCGAGGCTTGCTCTGGACGATGAGTAGAAGCCCGGAACTGCCTGGTGCTTCCGGATCGCGCCAACCCCAAAAGGCTTTGCCTGTCCGGACACCGATGAGACTTTCCAGATTCCAGTTAGCAAGATGACTGAGCAGAATCTCAACGCCCTCGTTGCCTGGTTGCGCACCATTCCGCCAATCGAATAGAAGTGAAGCTGTTGGCGCAAAGCGGACCGAGGTGTCCAGGGACGGAGTGGCCCGGTGAGCGGTGCGAGCTATCACCTCACAAGCCAACCACGGTTTTCCCGATCATTGACGGTATCGGAAGCAAAGGCGCGAGTGTGGCGGTGACCCTTACGGCCAAGCACTCGCGTCCACCTAGTCGATTGACTCCGATACTTGCCGAAGGAGCCATTGCTCCGAGCAGCATAAATTTTCCTGTGAATTCAAGATCAAAACGTTAGCACGGATATACGGTCGGGATCTGACTGCCAGCTTTGACGCATTGCGCTTGCAAATCAACGCGATAGTGTTGTCCTAAATGATTGAGTGGGAGTAGGGGCGCCCGTTATCAGCTAGATTGACATGGTTCATTCGTTTTCTCGATGGATCTGGCCTGTTGCCCACTTAACCCCCTTGAAACGGATATCCAACAGTCGCTACGCCGATGGCGTAGCGCGGCGTACTAGAGCGCGCGAAAAGGAAAGAGGCGGACGTCGGCTAAGTCCGGGACCGGGCGCGTATCGCGTTGAACAAACTGAAGACCGCAAACTCTGGCACCGGGGTTCGAGTTGTTCCCCGCTACCATGAGCCACGATTTCCTACGCCAAACTACGATCTTCTGCATTTTGTGCTCCTAGCGGTAACGGTTGGAGCATCCCGCGCGAATTGCATTGGCCGAGCGGAGCAGATCAACCCCGCTCAATTTCACAACCTAACGATTAGTCGAAAACGGCGGCCCAAGCCTCAGAAGAAGGAAGCGGCAGCTATTGGGCGCAAAGCGGACGGGGCCCATTGAGGAGGTCGCCCGAGGGTAGAAGGACACCTAATTAGCTGGTCGATCTGGTCATCAGTGGATTGCCGCGTACATGATTTTCTCTTCTGTAGCTTCGATCGCCGAAAACTCCTCGACGACCTTGCCCTGCCGCGAGACCAGGATGCGATCGGACAGCGCCATGATTTCGGGCAGATAGGAGGAGATCACGACGACCGCCTTGCCTTCGTCGGCGAGTCGGTTGATCAACTCGTGGATCTCGACGATGGCACCGACGTCGACGCCGCGCGTGGGCTCGTCGAAGATGATCAGCTCTGGGTCCTGGATCAGCGACTTGGCGATGACGACCTTTTGCTGGTTGCCGCCGGAGAGCTCGACGACTTTGACCTCGTCGCCGATGGCGCGGACCTTGAGGCGCTCGATCCAGGTCTTGCCCGCCGTATTGCTTTCGCGCCGCGACAGCCAGGCGCCCGCCGGAAACTTGGCGAGGAGGCCTAGATAGATGTTACGCGCGATCGAGGCGGTCTCGAAGAAGCCTTCGACCTTGCGGTCCTCGGTCACATAGGCGATGCCGGCCTTCACGGCAGGCGCGGGCACCCGGTAACGCACTGGCCTGTCGTTGAGCAGGATTTCTCCGCCGTGGAAGAAGTCGCGCTTCAGGACGCCCGACACGATCTTGAAGGTCTCGGTGCGGCCGGCGCCGACCAGGCCGAACACTCCGGTGATCTGGCCGGCGAACACCGACAGCGAGTTGTTCTTCACCATCGGCGCCATCTTCAGGTTCTGCACGGTCAGCACGCGCCTGCCGGCCGGGCGCATCTTGTCCTTGCGCGCGCCATAGAGCGTGTTGGAGAGATCGCGGCCGACCATGGCCTGGATGATGCGCGTGCGGTCGAACTTCGACGCATCGTCGGTCACGACATGCCTGCCGTCGCGCAGGACGGTGATGCGGTCGGCGAGCAGCAGCGCCTCCTCGAGCGCGTGGGAAATGAAGATGATCGAAACCCCGCGCTTCTTCAGGTCGCGCACCAGGTCGAAGAAGTATTTCTTCTCCTCCGGCGTCAGCGTGGCCGTGGGCTCGTCGAAGATGATGACCTTGGCCTTGTGCAGGACCGCGCGGGCGATTTCGACCATCTGCTTCTTGGCCGCGCCCAATCCGCCGACGGTCGCCGTGGGCGTCACGTCGAAGTTCAGCGATTGCAGGAATTGCTGGGCCGCGATGTAGATGCCGCGCAGCCGGTTGTAGAATTTCTCCTGACCGAGAAACAGATTCTGCGCCACGGTCATCGTGGGGACGAGGCTGTTCTCCTGGAACACCATGGCAATGCCAAGGTTGCGCGATTCGAGCGGGGTCTTAGGCGCGACGGCGGTGCCGTCGACGGCCATCGCGCCGGAGGTCAAGGTCACGACGCCGGCCATGACTTTCGTTAGCGTCGACTTGCCCGCGCCGTTCTCGCCGACCAGGGCGTGGATCTCGCCGCGCCGCAAGTCGAAATCGACTCCGTCGATCGCCGGCACGCCGCCGTAGAGCTTGGTCGCCTTGGACAGCGACAGAACAATGTCGCTCATGTGCGGACCTCCGCGCCGGCGACCGCAAGCGGCAGCTTGAGCACGCGCCGCGGTCCCTTGGCGATCATAACGAGGTCGCCACCCAGTTCGACCGCCGCCACGATGCCGTGATTGACGCCGTCGGCCCGGCTGTGCAGCGAGTAGCGCGGCAGGCCGTCGGCGCCGAGACGGATCACGAGACCGTAGGACCGCGGCGGCGCCCATGGCTTCATGACGCCCATGGTCTTGATATGCGCGCCCTGCAGCGGCTCCTTGAACGAGTTGCCCGAGCTCAGCCGCGGAACGACCCAGAAGTCGGGGTCGATCTCCGCGATCATGCGGCGGCGGTAGGCCGGCTCGCGCAGCACGAATTCGACGAGCTGCGTCCGCGCGGTGAATGCGGTGAGCCAGAAGCCTCCCCCGCGCGCCGGCGAAAGCCTGGAAGGATAGACCGGAAGGCGACCGAGCAGGACCTTGCGCGTGCCGTCGGGTGCAATCGACACCAGCCGGTGCCGCCAGCTCTCGCTGACGATCACGTCGCTGCCGCTCGCCGCCGCGCCGAATGCGTAGTTCAGCCCGCCGGCAATTTGGCGCGCCGTTCCCGTGCTCGGATCGAGCCGAAACACGCGGCCGGTTTCGCCGAGCTCCATCAGGTCGCGCGCCCAGTCGGCGCCGCCGCGCTGCGACGAGCCGTCGGTCGCGATCAAGGTGCCGTCCGGCGCCGCCGCGAGCGCATTGACGGCATGCAGCTCGCCGGTGAAGGTCGACGAGGGGCTCTTTGCCGCGATGTCGTCGTAGACATGGACCGCGGTGCCCCCGAGTGCGACGGCCACACGGCCCGAGGGCAGGACAGCGAGCGCGGAGATCGGCCGCTCGAAGGTCCGCACCGTCGTGGCGGACGATCCGGCCAGGCGCAGGAGCCGCGCGCCGTCGCTGACGAGCAGGGAGTCGCCGTCCACGGCGAGAGCCTCAGGCGCCTCGCATTCCAGCAGCGTCTCGGCGCGCTCGAGCAGCTGGTTGGGCTTCAGCGCGCCGTCGAAGGACGGTACGGTGATGGTCGCGTCGCCGCGGCCGAGAATGCGGTTGGCGAATTCGCGGACGGCGGCGATCACGACTGTTTTCCCCAACGCTTGTCGTGCTGGACGAAATCCGGATCCGCGTTCTCCAGCTTGAACCGGCCGATGCGATTATTGGCGATGCCGCCGAGATAGAGGTATCCGCGATGCTCGCGCATCGACGTGATCATCGGATGATTGAGGCCCTTGAGGTCCCAGAACGACTCCAGGATCTTTCCCTCCTCGTTGAACTTGACGACGCAGCCCGTGTTGATATTCGGGAACAGCCATTCGTCGACGGGCACACGCTTGGCCATGCGCCGGCGGAAGCCCGGCATCTTCCAGGCGAGATCGAGCGAGGGGCTGCGCATGCCGACCAGCGCCAGCCAGTAGTTTCCGTCCGAGGCGAGGTTGATGTTGTCCGGATATCCCGGCAGATTGTCCATCACGGTCTCGACGGCGCCCTTCCTCGGTCCGGCGAACCAGTAGCGCTTGATCGAGCATCCGAACGTCTCCGCGAACAGGATCGACTGCCCGTCGCTCGCGACCGCGACGCCGTTCGGGAACTTGAGCCCGCGCAGCGCCGTGTGCGTGGTGCCGGTCTTGGTGTCGTAGCAGATGATGCGGCCGTTGCCGCGGGCCTCCAGCCCGTCGACCGGCCACTCGTCCATCTCGTAGCGGACGCTCGCCTCGGAGAAGAAGATCATCCCGTCATCGGTGATGTCTAGATCGTCGGCGAGCCGCAGCCGGCTGTCGTCGTTCACGGAGTACATGCTGCGGTTGGTCTCGTCGGTGACCTTTTCGACGGTCCCGTCAAGCTTGATGCGGTAGAGACCCATGCCGCCGATACAGACGTAGAGGTTGTCCTGGCGGTCGAACGCCATGCCGAGCGGCTGCCCGCCGATATGCGCAAACACCTCCATGCGCTCGTAGTCGGGCGGAAAGAAGCGGATGATGTCGCCGTGACGCGATCCGGCGTAGAGCACGTCGTTGCGGTCGAGAATGACGTCCTCCGGAGCTTCGATCCGTCCGAGGCCGATCAGCGAGACGTCACGCAGCTTGTCGTTCTGCTCGAACGGCCCGCCCCTGCCGATCTCGGTCGGCGGAGGGGGCGGCAGGGCATGGTAGGTCGGTGCGACATAGACCTTGCTGATGATGCGGGTCCGGTTCTTCTGCCAGCGTATGTCGACCATCGCGGCGACCAGCAGGATAGTGGCGAGTGCCATGCGGTTGACGCCGCCGCGGGCGTTCATGGCGGTCAACCCGTTGGTGACGAGAAGGACGATCAAAACGCCGACCAGCGACTTCACGACCGATCCCTTGCCGCCGCCTAGCGTAATGCCGCCGAGCACGGTCGCCGTCAGCACGATCACCTCGAGGCCGACGCCGATGTCGCCACCGACCGTGCCCAGGCGCGCCGCGAAGAACAGCGCTCCGATGCTCGTCAGCACGCCGCTTGCGACATAGCAGAGGGCGATAGTCCGGCGCACGGGAATGCCGGAATTGTAGGCCGAACGGCGCGATCCGCCGATCGCCGTGATGTGCCAGCCCGGCCGCAGCCGCGTCAGGAACACGTGGCCGAAGATCGCTACCGCGATGTAGACGATTGCGACGCTCGGAATCCCGAGCACGCTCCCGCCGCCGATGAAATCCCATGACGGAATGTCGGGAAAGGCCGATGCGATAGCGTTGGAATAGCGCTGGATCAGCAGGTCGAAGGCCGAGCGGTAGATGATCAGCGTAATGAGCGTGGTGATGAAGGCGCGAAGCCGGAGGTAACCGATCAGGACGCCGTTCACCGCGCCGAGCAGGCCGCCGAAGACCATGGTCGCGACGATCACCGCGGGGACCGGCCAGCCGAGCACGTCGAGCAGATAGAGCGCGCAGAAATCCGTGAGCGCGAACATCGATCCCACCGAGAGATCGATGCCGCCGACGATGACGACCAGCCCCATGCCGAGGCCGATGAAGCCGATCTCGCCGGCCTGGCGCGCGGTGTCGGCGAGGCTCGAGGGGGACAGGAAATGCTCGAGCGACCGGCTGAGGGCGAAGCCGACCATCAGCAGCAGGATGACCGGAATGGCGGTTTCGGTCCATCGCTTGGACAGGATCTCGCCGAGGAGATGGTCCGGCCAGTAGCGATATCGCAGCCGAGTCAGTGTCTCGCGCATCTGCCTTCCGTGCATTCCAATCAGACAATGGGAGCGCGTCCCGGGGGCGAGCCCGGGACGCGCATTCATGGAGCGATCACTTCTTGAGATCGGAGAGATTCCAGCACGTCGTCTGGCTGTCGGCGTTGTCTTTGGTGATCGGAATGAGCGTCGTGTACTCCGATCCCTTGACCGAGCCGGGCTTGGCGCCGGACGACAACAGCCACTTGATCGTTCCGGCCATCTGCGCCGCCTGCGTCGGCACGTCGTAGCTCATGTTGAGGTCGAACGAGCCATTCTTCACGAGCTCGCAGGCGCCCTTGCGCTCGCCGCCACCGGAGGTCGCCAGGAATACCTTGCCGGTCAGCCCGGCTTCCTTGATGGCGGCCGCGGTGCCGATGTCCATGCCGTCCCAGAAGCCGACGATGCCGCAGAGATCGGGGTTCTGCTTCAGCACCGTCTGCGTGATGGCCTTCGCCTTGGCGGCGTCCCAGTCGGCGGCCTGGCTGGAGACGACCTTGATCTCGGGATGCTTGGCGAGGACGTTTTCGACGCCCTTGAGCGTGTAGGCGCTCGCGGCCGCGGACAGGGCGCCCTGGATGATCGCGATCTTGTTGGACTTGCCCTGGCAGGCCTTGACGACGCCTTCGGTCTGGCGCTCGCCGATCTCGATCCAGTTTGCGCCGACGAAGGCGGAGCTGCGATATGCGGAGCCCATGTTGATCTGGATGACGTAGATGCCCTCGTTCTCGGCGCGCTGCAGCAGCTTTGCGTAGGTCTGCACGTCGGGATTGTGGATCACCATCACCGCCGGCTTCTCCGAGATCAGCGATGTGACGGCCTGGGCGCCAGCATTGGTGTTCCAGTTGGGGTCGCGAATCTCGAACTTGACGCCGTAGGGCTCGAGCTCCTTCTTCAGGCCAGCGTACCAGCCTTCGGTGAGGTCGAAGTTCATCGCGACCGGCACATAGGCAACGGTCTTGCCCACGAGAGCGTCGCGGAAGGGCTTTTGGAAGGGCTCGTCGAGCCCCTGTTGCGCGAGGGCCGGAACCGCAACGGTGGCGAGCGCCGATGCGGCGAGACCGGCAAGTCCTAGCTTCCGAATGTCGAGCATTGCTTCCTCCTTGTTTGATGGTCCTGGTGTTGTGGCGGCTAGATGTCGCCTTGTTGGGCCGTTTCTTCATTGCGTGGATTCAGGAACGTATCGGTGATGACGGCGACCAGAAGGACGACGCCTTTGATCAGGTTCTGGCCGGCATAGGGGATGTCCAGGATGGTCATGCCGTTGAGCATCGTTCCTATCAGCAGCGTGCCGATGATGACGTTGACGACACCCCCGCGTCCGCCGGACAGACCGATGCCGCCGAGCACGACGACCAGGATGACGTCGTAGATCAGCGTCGAGTTGAAGATGCGCGTGGGCATCGAATTGACGGACGCGGCCATCACGAGACCGGCAAAACAGCCGATCAGCGCGGCCAGGACATACTGCAGCACGATGATCGGCCGCGATGGAATGCCGGTGACGCGCGCGGCGAACGGATTGTCGCCGACCGCGTAGATGTAGGCGCCCCAGCGCGTCTGGCGCAGCAGGACGAACACCACGGCGCAGGCGATCGCGAACATCAGGATCGAGGTCGGAACGCCGAGGATGCTGCCCTGGCCAAGCCGTTCGAACCCCGCCATGGCGTCGCTCCATTGCACGACGTCGAGCTGGAACAGAGCGGCCTGGCCAAGCCCGGCGACGAACAGGCCGGTGGCGAGGGTTGCGAACAGGGGCGGCACCTCGGCATAGGCGATCAGCCAGCCGTTGACGAGGCCGATCGCGACCGCGAGCAGGCCGGCGGCCAGCAGGGACGCCGGCAGCGAATGCCCGTTCTGCACCATCTGAAGCACGAGACCGCCGGGAACCGCCAGCGCCGCGATCAGCGACAGATCGATGCCGCGGCCGATCACGACGATGGCCATCGCGAGGCCGAGGATGCCCAGCACCGCCACATTCTGCAGCAGCGTCAGCATGTTGTCGGCGGTGAGAAATCCCTTGAGGAAAATCGAGAACGCGAGAAACAGCGCCGCGAAGACGGCAAACACGATTTCCTGCTGGCTGAACCGAAGGCGCTTCATGGTTGGCTCTCGTCAATTCCAGATCGGGCAGAGCTTCATTGCAGCACGCTCTCGATCAGATAGGTCTGCGGCAGCGTGGACAAGCTATCGGCAAGCTCCTTCAGCAAGGCCGTGTCGGCGGAAGCGACCGCGACGCGAACGCGCGTGTTGAGCTTGTCGTCCTTGTCGACATGGATATCCGCGCTTATGTCCACGCCAAAAAGGCGGTCGATCTCCGCTCTCACCTTCTCCCGGACGGCGAGGTCGCGCAGCGTCGGCTTGAAGATCTTGCCGACGGCAGTGACCGGGAGCGCATCCAGCAGCACGACGCGCTTCGGCCGCGCCGCCGGCTCGGGGACGTTGGCATCGAGATGCTCCCGCAGCCGCGCCAGATCGATCGTGCGGTTCGGCGACGGCACCACGAACAGGATGGGGACCTCGCCGGCATATGCATCGGGCATGCCGACGGCCGAGCTCATCTGCACGCCGGGAAACGCATTGGCGACGTCCTCGATCGCGGCGGGATCGATATTGTGCCCGCTGCGGACGATCAGGTCCTTCTCGCGGCCGGTGAGAACCAGCCGGTCGTCCTCGGTGAGATAGCCGACGTCGCCGGTGATGATCCAGCGATCGTCGGTCAGGACGCCGCGATTGTGCTGTGGATCCAGGTAGCCCGGAAATACCTGCGGTCCGCTCACCAGAACCAGGCCGCTCCTCAGCGGCGGGCATTCCGTCCGCATGTCGGCATCGCCGAGCGCAACGATCCTTGTTCTCGAGAACGGTGCCCTGAAGCCGACACTGCCCTGCAGCGGTTCGCCGCGACCGGGATTGAAGGCGATTGCGGCGGCGGTTTCCGTCATCCCGTAGGTTTCAAACAATCGGATTCCAGTGCGGGCCTGGAAGCGGTCGCTTACGGCCTTGGGACAGACTGCGCCTCCGGTCAGCGCCATTCTGACCGTGCCGACGTCGCATGACCCGGTCGGCACCTCGGCGAGCGCCGCAATCGAGGTGGGCACGCCGCTGACGATCGTCGCGCCAAGCCGTGCCACCGTGTGCCAGTAGTCGCGGATGGCGTCCGGGCTCCTGAGGCTGTAGGGCGAGGGGATGATCACATGGCCGCCGGCGGCAAGGATCGACAAGCCCACGGTCATGGTGCCGCCGACGTGAAACAACGGGAAGCCGTTCAGCGCGGCGTCGTGCTCGTCGAGCCCGTGAACCTGCGCGAAGCCCCAGGCGGCGTGGATCTGGTTTCCGTGTGTCAGCCGCACGAGCTTGGGGCGGCCGGTGGTGCCGCCGGTGTGGAACAGGGCGCACACCGCCTGCCGATCGTCAGATGGCTCGAAGTCCAGCGCGTCGCGGTGACCGGCAACCGCAGTGTCGAAGCGCGAGAAGCACCCCGGGAGATTTCGGCTCTCGCCCACGACCAGGATCTTATGGAGCGATTTGACGCGCGCAGCCACCTTGCTGGCCTTCTGCCAGACGGCGGCGTCGGCCGCTTGGGAGGAAATCACTAGCACGGTCGCGTTCTGCGCCTCGAGCAGGTCGACGATCGTATCCTCGTTCAGGAGATAGTTGATTGAGCTGGCCACGCCCGCGACCTGGGCGCCAAGCAGGACGGGAAAGATCTGCGGCTGGATCGGGGAGAGGATCGCGACGGTCGGACCGTCGGGCGCAATTCCGTACGATCTGAATAAGTTCGCGGCGCGGGATATTTCGTCGAGCAATTGGCGATGCGTGAGGCTGACCTCGCCGGACGGCACCAGGACAGTCAGCGCGTCCCGGTTGGGATGCAAGCGCGCGGTCGCCTCGAAGAGGTGGTAGAGATTGCGCGCGGGCACGAGGGAATCGTACGGCATCCGCTCCAGCGCCTCGATATCGGCAATGGAGGTGACGGCTCGCGTAAACCGTGTTGTCATCGGGGAAGGCAGATCGACGCGCATCGCTGCAGTCCTTGGACCGGGACGTCGAACGCGCCTCTGCCGGATCGGCGCGCGCGCAGGCATCCTCCCTACTGTGAGCCGTTTTTTTGTTGTTAATAGCTCGCCGCCCAAACCTGCGCTTGCCCCGGAGCGCAAAGCTTTTGCGTGGGCGTGCAAAGTTGGCTTGCGCAGAGCCGCTGGACATCTAGAATCGCAGCACAGCCTCTTGTGCGGCGCACAAGGGAGCGCGCGGCTGCTACCGAACGGGGCATTGATGAATCTCGTGTTCACGACGGAAGACTTCGAGCCGTCCAAGCGCTACGCTGCCTGGCAGGGTGCGATCTGCGACGTCTATGTCCATGTCGACGTCAACGCGGAGAAGCGCTCGGACTATCAGGGCTTCATCCGTGAAGCGAAGTTCGGTGCCGTCACGATGACAGACGTCCTGCTGTCGGAGCAGCGCATCACGCGGCGCGAGCGCCACATCGCGAAGCTCGACAAGGACTGCTACTATGTCGAGTTCGTCCAGCAGGGACAAATCAACGTCCTCCAGGCCGGGCAGGCGCTGCTCACCAATCCCAGCGTCGGCGCGATCTTCTCGGCCTCCGAGGCCTATGATCTGGAGTGCATGGGCAAGGTGCGGTCGCTGTATCTGGAGATTCCGCGCGTGGAGTTCGCCTCGCGGTTTAACGCGAGCAAGATCCCTGTCGCGATGACCATGGCGACGGGACGGGGGCTGGGGCGGATTGCGGCCGAGTTCTGTGCGACGCTCGCCTCCGAAGGCTCGCCGCTCGATGAGGTCGCGCGCGCCCGGCTGGGCGATGAGCTCATGGACGTCCTGGCGCTTGCCTTGGACATGGGCGACAGGGATGAGCTTTCGGAAGATGCGACCGCCCAGAAGGCGCGCCTGCGATCCGTCAAGGCCTGGATCGAGGAGCACCTGATCGATCCGGATCTCTCGCTGGAGAGGATCGCGAAGAACAACGGCGTCTCGCTCCGGCACCTGCATTATCTCTTCAGGCTCACGGAGGCGTCGGTCTCCGAGTGGATCCTGGACCGCCGTCTGCAGCGCTGCTACGATATGCTGACCCGTCCGGAGTTGCGGTCCTTGTCAGTGACCGAGGTTGCCTATCGTTGCGGCTTCAGGAGCTCATCGCACTTCAGCACCGCCTTTAGGCGGCGATTTGGGCATAGCCCGTCGGAGCTGCGTAAGCGCTAAGAAACTTCTCCATGAGGCGGCGTGCATGTCGGCACGCTTGAAAACGGCGTTAATCCCTCCCCGCGAGAGTCATACCTCGGCCATTTTCGTAAGCACACGCTGCACGAGCGCAGGATCGCGATAGACGCTGCGTGGCTTCAATAGATGTTGGACCTCGACGGTTAGCTTGTGGACGGCCGGATCTTCGGCGGCGAGTCGGGTCAGGGCGATACCGAAGTTGCGCGTCATCTCAAAATCCGCCGGACGTTGCCCGCGCGTATTGGGAAACGCGAAGTCGAGTATGGCCACCGACCACGGCGTCTCGATCAGCGTCGGCACTTCGGCGAAGAAAGCGGGTGCCAGCCCGGCGATTGGATCGCTGTTTCCTGCTAGTCTTTCGAGAAGCCCTTGGAGCAGGCGCGCCTCCAGGGCGGCCACGCTCATGCCTTGCCCGTAGACGGGATTGAACCGACAAATTGCGTCGCCGATCGGCAACAGCCCGCGGGGAAAACCATCGAGCCGCTCGAAATGGCGCCGCATGCTCTCCGGGAAGCCGTAGCGCGCGACCCCGTCCAGGCGCCCGGCGTGCTTGATCGCATTGTAGATCGTCGGCGTCCGAAGCGATTGAGCATACGTCAGGAACCCCTCCGCATCGCCGGGCGGGACCTCACCGAGGCGGCCGCCAAGCGTTGCCATCCACCGGTTGCCCTCGAGCGGAAACAAGATGCCGCCCCGGCGATTGTGGGGCGCCTGGGCGAAAGTGATGACGCCTTTCCACTCGGTCGGAGCGTCGTCGGGACGGCAAAGACGCATGTGGAATAGGAGAGATCGATGCCGATTGTGGTCTCCTCGGGCAGCGGTCGGCCGATCGATTGCAGCAGGGCGAGAGTGGGCGTGCCGCGTCCGGGGGCGTCGACGACAAGATCCGCAGCGATCGTCTCGCTCGCGCCCTTGCCATTCTCGCGGCGCACGCCGGTGACCGCCTCTCCATTTGGCGACGCCAACACTTCCGTGACCCGGGAGCGCTGGCGCAGCATGATGT
>NZ_JBBIAM010000168.1:0-16641 GCF_054185185.1 Bradyrhizobium sp. UFLA05-153 | reverse complement strand
GGCTAGTCCGTCAGCCACAACGTTCTCAATTGTACGGAGGTAAATGACCGACATGACTAGGGATGGGCGAGCTATACCTAGGTTTGTCCCGTAGTCGCCCGGGGGTTTGCGCTGGCGTTCTTCGCAACGAGACGGCGCACCCTGCGCCGGCTGCACGGCCGCCGCGAGTCGCGGGCCCGCATAGCCGCAGCTAGTTCGCGAGCAGCATCGCGAGCCGCAAGTCCGAAGGCGACACGCCGTCCCGTCGCCATCGACCCGACTTTGGTCGGGGGGAATTGCCGATGTTGTTGCAACGTGGTCTACTTGCATTCACCGCAGAGATGAGCCGAGACTGTCTGCGATGAAGCCTGGCCAGACAGCACAAATCTGGAAGTCAGCTGCGCAATTCGTCTTCGGTTGCGTTGTGCTGGCGCTGGTGACCGCGGCCTGTTTCTTCCTCCAGATCGGGCTCCCCGCGACCGCGTTCTGCTATCTCGTGGTGATCCTGCTGTTCGCACTCATGGACAGCTTCCTGGCCTCCGGTCTCCTCACTCTCCTCGCCGTTGCAGCGCTCGACTTTTTCTCTGCCCCGCCCCTCTTTGATTTCCGCATCTCCGATCCGCAGGATCGCCTGGTGATCGCTCCGTTCCTTTTCGCGTGCCTGATCGGGTCGGGATTGATCCAGCAGGCCCGCAGCGAACGGCGCCCTGGCCGCTTCAAGCCGAGCCTTAAATCCAGCGATGCCGATTTGCGCGAGGCTATGAAGCAATGGCAGCAGGTCTTCGAGCACAACCCGGTCATGTATTTCATGGTCGATCCCGCCGGAACCGTGGTGAACGTGAACACGTTCGGCGCCGCGCAACTGGGCTATACGGCAGCAGAGCTGATCGGCCAATCGGTGCTGGGTGTGTTCTTCGAGGAAGACCGCGACTTCGTCCGCCGGTGCGTCGCGCTCTGCCTTGGGACCGTCGGTCAGTCACACACCTGGGAGATCCGGAAGGTGCGCAAGGACGGCTCGGTTCTGTGGGTCCGCGAGAACGCCAAGGCCATGCTTCAGAGCGATGGCAAGCAGATCGTGCTGGTCGCCTGCGAGAACATCACCGAGCGCAAGGAAGCGGAGAATGCGCTACGACAGAGCGAGGCTTATCTCGCCCAGGCGCAGGAATTGAGCCACACCGGCAGCTTCGGCTGGAAGTCCACAACCGGCGACATCACCTGGTCGAAGGAGACGTATCGCATCTTCCAATGCGACGAAGCCGAGAAGCCCACGATCCCATTCATGCTCGAGCGCATCCATCCGGACGACAGGCTCGCGGTGCGGCGAACCACGGGACGCGCGATGCGCGAGGGGTACGACTACGATCACGAATACCGCCTCGTGATGCCCGACGGCGCCGTGAAATATGTTCGCGCGGTGGCCCGCGCCACGCGAGACGCCGGCGGCAACGTCGAGTTCGTTGGCTCGGTGAGCGACATCACCCCGGCCAAGGAGGCAGAACGGCGACTGCGCGAAAGCGAACAGCGCTTCCGCGACTACGCCGAAACTGCGTCCGACTGGTTCTGGGAGACCGGGCCCGACCATCGCGTCACCCGCGTCTCCGAACATCCTGAAACGGCCGGCATGGCCCCTTTCTGGGCGCTCGGGCTCACACGTTGGGACATTGCTCCCGATGCAGCACTCCAACCGGAGAAGTGGCAACAGCATCGGGCGGCACTTGACGCGCATGCTCCGTTTCGCGACCTTGTGTACCGGAGCAAGGACCGGAACGGACAGCCGACCTATGTTCGCACCAGCGGCAAGCCGTTCCTCGACGCCAACGGCAATTTCCTCGGCTATCGTGGCGTCTGCACCGATGTGACCGCCGCCATCCGGGCCGAACAGGCCGAACTGGCGCTGCGCAAGGCGCAGACCGAACTCGCCCATGTGACGCGCGTAACGACGCTCGGCGAGCTGACCGCCTCGATTGCTCACGAACTCAATCAGCCCCTCGCCGCCGTGATGGCCAACGCCGACGCGTGCATCGGCTGGCTGCAGCGCAGTCCCCCGGATCTGAAAGGGGCACGTCGCTCGGTGGAGTGGATCGTCGAGGATTGCAACCGTGCCGGCGAGGTGATCCGTCACGTCCGGGCACTTGCCAAGAGAACTGACATCGAGATGGTCCCGCTCGACGTCAACGGAGTCGTTCGCGAGGCCGTCGCGCTCGTCCAGCGCGAGATGGCCACCCACGCCGTATCGGTGCGAATGGAATTGAGATCAGTGCTGCCCAATATCATCGGCGACCGAATCCAGTTACAGCAGGTGCTGATCAACCTGATCATGAATGGGATCGAAGCCATGGAAGGCGTCGTGGACCGCCCGCGTGAGCTGGTGATCTGCTCCGGTCCGGATGAAAACGGATCAGTGCTGGTGAGCGTGACGGACCGTGGGGTCGGCATTTCCGCCGATGCGATTGATCGCTTGTTCACACCGTTCTTCACCACCAAATCCGGCGGCCTGGGCATGGGACTCTCGATCTGCCGTTCCATCGTCGAGGCCCACGGCGGACGACTTTCGGCCTCGCCCAACCCGGGGTGCGGCGCGACGTTTCAGATCACCCTGCCCTTGCATCGGGAGGAAGCGCCGTCGTGACCGAGCGCCACAAGCCCTCCTTGCCGCAGACGGGCAATGACGAGCCGATCGTCCTGGTCGTCGACGATGACCCATCAGTGCGTCGGGCGCTTATCAATCTCTTTGAATCGGTCGGCCTCAGGGTTGCTGCATTCGGGTCGGCGTCTGAGATACTGCAAAGCAAGCCGCCGGAGGTCCCCAGCTGTCTGGTGCTCGACATCCGCCTTCCGGGACTGAGCGGCCTCGACCTGCAGGCCGATCTCGCCAAGGCAAACATCCACACGCCCATCATCTTCATCACCGGCCATGGCGACATTCCCATGACCGTCCGGGCCATGAAGAGTGGCGCGGTCGACTTCCTGACCAAGCCGGTGCGCGACCAGGACATGCTGGACGCGGTCCAGGCCGCGATCGAGCGCGATCGCAAGCGCCGCGAGATCGAGAAAACGGTGTCGAACGTCAGGTCCCGCTTCGAGTCGCTCACCCCGCGGGAACGGGACGTGCTGTCCCTGGTCGCGTCTGGCATGATGAACAAGCACGTGGCCGCCGAGCTGGGATTGGCCGAAATCACCGTCAAGATCTATCGTGGCCAGATCATGCGGAAGATGGGTGCCAAGTCGCTGGCCGAGCTGGTGAAAATGAACGAGGCCCTCGGAACACAGCACGCCAAGCGGGACGAACAAACCTAAGTATGAGTTCCAAATCTCGCTTGATGGGCCCACCCTTGCTTCCGGCCGGCGTGCGGCGGCAAGCAGCTTGGGAGCGGACGTTTTGTCAGCGCCTTCAGTGATTTCGGTGCTCGACGATGATCCCTATGTGCGGGCCGCGATCGACAATCTTCTGGCGTCGCGCGGATACGTCGTCCACACCTTCGCCTCGGCCGAAGAGTTCCTGGGCTCGACCGATCTGAACGGCGCCAGTTGCGTGATCGCGGACGTGCAGATGCCGGTCATGTCCGGGATCGATCTGTTGACGCGGATGCGTACCCAGGGCTCGGCCACGCCGTTCATATTCATTACGGCCTTTCCGGATGAGAGCGTGCGTGCACGCGCGTTGAGGGCCGGTGCACTCTGCTTCCTTGGCAAGCCGTTCGTCGCCTCGGAGTTGATGCAATGCCTGGAGATGGCGCTGGGAGGACGGGCGGACGCCACGGCGTGATGCCCTGCGCGTGAGCCCCGCTTCAATCCACCTTGATGTCGGCCGCCTTGATGATCGGCCACCACTTGGCGATCTCGGCCTTCTGCCGCGCGCCGAGCGCTTCGGGGGTGAGCAGGTCCTTCGGCGGCATTTCGAGGCCGAGATTTTCCATCTGCTTCTTCACGGCGGCATCGCCGAGCGCCTCCACCACCGCGACGTTGAGCCTCGATACGATCTCCCGCGGCGTGCCCTTGGGCACCCATAAGCCCGACCACAGCGTCATCTGAAAGCCCTTCAGTCCGGCCTCATCGGCGGTCGGGATTTCGGGCGCGGACGCCAGGCGCTTGTCGTCGCTGATCGCGTAGGCACGGATGGTGCCGGCGCGGACCTGGTTGATGGAGTTCGAGGTCTGGTCGACGATGATGTCGATCTGGCCGGCAATGAGGTCGTTCAGCGCCGGCCCCGTGCCGCGATAGGGTACATATTGCAGCTTGATGCCGGAAACACTCTCGAAATAGACGCCGGCGATGTGGCTGCCGGAGCCCGCACCGGCCGTGCCCGCGGTCGCCGGCGCCGGACGCGACTTCAGCCAGGCGAGCAGCTCCTTCAGCGATGTCGCCGGCACGGCGTTCTTGCTGACGACGATCATGGGGTTGCTCGGAAGCAGCACCACCGGCTCGAGATCGGCGACGAGATCGTAAGGGAGCCTGTAGACCGCACCGTTGGCCACGTGCGTGCCAAGATGGCCGAAGGAGATGGTGTAGCCGTCGGGAGCCGAATGCACGGCGCGCCCCACCCCGATCGAACCGCCGGCACCGGTGACGTTCTCGACCACCACTGCCTGGCCGAGGCTCGCCCGCATGCGCTCGGCGAGCACGCGCGCCATCGCGTCCGAAGGTCCGCCGGCCGCGAACGGCACGATGATGGTGATGGGACGCGAGGGGTAGGTGTCGGCGCGCGCGGCGCCGGCAAGAGCGAGGATGGTGATCAGCGCGGCCCAGATCGTCTTTCGCATCTGCGTCTCCCCCGGCGACATTCCTGATCACCTCCCCCCGTTGCGGGAGAGGGAGAACTACGAGCTCGCGAGCGGCCTTCTCGCCCGGGCTAGAACTGCGAGAAGTCGATCGGCTTGTGGCGGTCGAGCGTGCGGGTGACCGGCGGCAGCGGATACTTCAGGCCGGTCGCGCAGTTGAACAGCATCACGCGATCATTCTTGGTGACGCGGCCGTCGGCGAGGCTCTGTTTGTAGGCGGCGTAAGTCGCGGCGCCCTCGGGACACAAGAGCAGCCCCTCCTCGCGCGCGACCTCGCTCAGCGCCGATGAGATCTTGTCGTCGTCGACCGCGATGGCAAAGCCCTTGCTCTCGCGCACGGCGCGCAGGATCAGGAAGTCGCCGATCGCCTGCGGCACGCGAATTCCTGAAGCGATGGTGTGGGCGTCCTCCCAGCGCGCCGCATGGTCGGTGCCCTCCTTATAGGCGCGCACCATCGGCGCACAGCCGGACGCCTGCACCGCAACCATGCGCGGGCGCTTCGATCCGATGAAGCCGATCTTCTCGAGCTCGTCGAAGGCCTTCCACATGCCGATCAGGCCGGTGCCGCCGCCGGTCGGATAGAAGATCACGTCGGGCACATCCCAGCCGAGCTGCTCGGCAAGCTCCAGCCCCATCGTCTTCTTGCCCTCGATCCGGTACGGCTCCTTCAGCGTCGAGGTGTCGAACCAGCCGACCTTCGCCTTGCCCTCGCCGACGATCTTGCCGCAATCGTCGATATAGCCGTTGACGCGGTAGACGGTCGCGCCCTGCAATTCGATTTCGCTGACGTTCACCTCCGGCGTATCGGCCGGGCAGAAGATCGTGGTCCTGATGCCGCAGGAGGTCGCATAGGCCGCGAGCGCTGCGCCGGCGTTGCCGTTGGTCGGCATCGCCATGTGCTTGATGCCAAGCGCCTTGCCCATCGACACCGCCATGACGAGGCCCCGCGCCTTGAACGAGCCAGTCGGCAGGCGGCCTTCATCTTTCACGATGATCTCGCCGCCGCCCAGCTTTTGCGACAGCTTCGGCAGCCGGATCAGCGGCGTCGTGATCTCCCCGAGCGAGACGATGTCCTTGCACTTGCGCACCGGCAACAGCTCGCGGTAGCGCCACATGTCGGCGGGGCGCTGGCTCAGTGCATCCTTGGTCAGCGCCTCCTTCACCCCAGTGAGGTCGTAGCGCACCAGCAGCGGCTTGCCGGCCTTCGAGAGGTTGTGAACCTGGTCGGCCGGATAGTGATCTCCCTCCATCGCGCATTCCAGATGCGTGACGAAGGTCGGGCGCTCGATGGTGAGGTTGTCGTTGTCGTGCACGGGGTGATTTCCTTCTTATTTTGCAAACGGCTCCCTTCACTCGTCATTGCGAGCGCAGCGAAGCAATCCAGTGTCTTTCCGCAGAGGCAGTCTGGATTGCTTCGCTTCGCTCGCAATGACAGAGGCAATTAGATATTCAACACCCTTCCATACGCGTCCAGCACGGCTTCCTTCATCATTTCCGACAGCGTCGGATGCGGGAAGACGGTGTGCATCAGCTCTTCTTCGGTCGTCTCGAGGTTCATCGCCACGACGTAGCCCTGGATCAGCTCGGTAACCTCCGCGCCGATCATGTGCGCGCCGAGAAGCTGCCCGGTCTTCTTGTCGAGGATCACCTTGACGAGGCCCTGGTCCTCGCCGAGTGCGATCGCCTTGCCGTTGCCGACGAAGGGGAAGCGGCCGACGCGGATTTCGCGGCCACTCTCCTTGGCCTTGGCTTCGGTGAGGCCGACGGAAGCGACCTGCGGGTGGCAATAGGTGCAGCCCGGGATCATGTTCTTGTCCATGGCGTGCGGATGCAGACCCTTGATCGCCTCGACGCAGATCACGCCCTCATGCTCGGCCTTGTGCGCGAGCATGGGGGGACCGGCAACGTCGCCGATGGCGTAGATGCCGGGAACGTTGGTCTTGCCGTAGCCGTCGATGACGATGCAGCCCCGGTCGGTTTTGACGCCGAGCTTTTCAAGGCCGAGATTCTCGATATTGCCGACGACGCCGACCGCGGAGATCACGCGCTCGAACTCGGTGGTGACCGGCTTGCCCTTGCCGTCGTCGATGGTGGCAACGACGCTGTCGGCCTTCTTGTCGAGCTTCGTGACTTTGGTCGAGGACATGATCTTGATGCCCATCTTCTCGAAACGCTTTCGCGCGAGGCCTGCGATCTCCGCGTCCTCTACGGGCAGGATCTGCGGCAGCACCTCGACCACGGTGACGTCGGACCCCATGGTGTGGAAGAAGGACGCGAACTCGATGCCGATCGCGCCGGAGCCGACGACGAGGAGCGATTTCGGAATCCGGTCGGGGATCATGGCCTCAAAGTAGGTCCAGACCAGCTTCGGATCGGGCTCGAGACCGGGCAGCACGCGCGGCCGCGCGCCGGTCGCGACGATGATGTGCTTGGCCTGATAGGTTCCTTCGCCTAGCGAGCCCTTCGGTCCTTCGACGTCGGACTTCTTCACCGTGATCTTGCCGGGCGCATCGATCGAGGCGGCGCCCCAGATCACACTGACCTTGTTCTTCTTCATCAGGAAGCCGACGCCGTCGTTCAGCCGCTTCGAGACGCCGCGCGATCGCTGCACCACCGCCTTCGGATCGAACGAGATCTTCTCCGCCGACAGGCCGTAATCCTTGGCGTGCTGCATGTAGTGGTAGATCTCCGCCGAGCGCAGCAGCGCTTTCGTCGGGATGCAGCCCCAGTTCAGGCAGATGCCCCCGAGATAGGATTTTTCGATGATCGCGGTCTTGAAGCCGAGCTGCGCGGCGCGGATCGCGGTGACGTAGCCGCCGGGACCGGAGCCAATGATGATGATGTCGAAGGATGTGTCGGCCATGCTTTTGCGCTCGTTCCCGTTCAACCGGTCTCAATGTTCGAGACCGTCATTGCGAGGAGCTCTTGCGACGAAGCAATCCAGTCTGCCGGTCACGTCCTGGAATGCTTCGCTTCGCTCGCAATGACGACGCGAATTCGCTTCGTCAGACCATCATCATGACGGGGTTTTCGATCAGCTGCTTGAACGCACCGATCAGCTCGGCGCCGAGCGCGCCGTCGATGGCGCGGTGATCGCAGGACAGCGTCACGCTCATCATCTGCGCGATCTCGATCTTGCCGCCGCGAACCACCGGCCGTTCCTCGCTGGTGCCGACCGCAAGGATCGTCGCATGCGGCGGGTTGATCACGGCGGTGAAGTCCTTGATGCCGAACATGCCGAGGTTCGACACCGCGGTGGTGCCGCCCTGATACTCCTCGGGCTTCAATTTGCGCGAGCGCGCACGCGTTGCAAAATCCTTCATCTCGTTGGAGATTGTCGAGAGCGTCTTAGTCTCGGCCTTGCGGATGATCGGCGTGATCAGGCCGCCGGGCATCGCCACGGCAACGCCGACGTCGGAATGGTGGTGCTTGACCATGCCGGACTCGGTCCAGCTCACATTGCAGTTCGGGATCTTCTGGAGCGCGACCGCCATCGCCTTGATGACGAAGTCGTTGACCGAGATCTTGTAGAGCGGCTTCTTCTCCTTGTCCTTGGGAGCAGCCGCATTGATCTCCTCGCGCGCGACCAGCAGCTTGCCAATGTCGCAATCGATGGTGAGATAGAAGTGCGGGACGTTCTGGATCGACGCGGTGAGGCGCTGCGCGATGGTGCGGCGCATGCCGTCATGCGGGACGATGTCGTAGGAGCCCGGCTCAAACAGCGCCAAAATCTGCTTGTCGGACATGGTCGGCGCAATCGACGGCGCGGCTGACGGAGCAGCAGCCGGGGCTTTCAGGCCCTTGCCCGACTTGGCCTGCTCGACGTCGCGCGCGACGACGCGGCCATGCGGGCCAGTGCCCGTCACAAGTGAAATCTCGATGCCGGCGTCCTTGGCGAGACGGCGCGCCAGCGGCGAGGAGAACACGCGGCCACCCTGGCCGTTGCCCTTCGCGGCCGGAGCGGCGGCCTGTGGCGCGGGAGCAGCAGCAGGAGCCGGTGCCGCCTTCGCAGCGGGTGCGGGCGCCGGAGCCGGTGCAGCGGCCGGAGCTTCTGCAGCTTTCGGCGGCGCAGCCGACGCGGCGGGCTTGGCAGCGCCCGCGGCCTTGACGTCCTCGCCCTCGCCGGCGAGCACTGCGATCACATCGTTCACCGGCACATCCTGCGTGCCCTCGGGCACGAGAATCTTGGCGATCGTGCCTTCGTCGATCGCCTCGACCTCCATGGTGGCCTTGTCGGTCTCGATCTCGGCGATGACGTCGCCAGATTTGACCTTGTCGCCCTCTTTCTTCAGCCACTTGGCGAGGTTGCCCTTCTCCATCGTTGGCGAAAGAGCGGGCATCAGGATGTTGATGGGCATGCTGACCTCACGAAGAACTTCTCAAAACGTCGTCTCCCGACCCACCGGAAGACGAACAGACAAGGATTAGTTGCCGATGTCGCCCTGCCACAGGCGCTCATTGGCGGGATTGGAACGCCACGACTTCATCATGGCGATGGAGCGGTCGTCGGCAAGATCGATCCAGGGGATGCCGAACTTGTCGAGAATGTCTTTGGAGCCGGGGAAGGCCTCGGCCTCACCCATCGCCTCCCGCATGAGATCGTAGTGATAGGATTCGACCGCCACGCTCAGTGCCCCTTCTGCCCGCGCGGCGTCGTGGTGCCCATGTCGGTCGGACGCTCGATCTCGGCCTCGAACATGTCGAGGATTCGGCCCAGCGCCTCCTCCTCGCTCATCTCGCTCTCGCGCGCATAGGCGCGCGCGGCATGACGAGCGAGATCGACCAGCAGGAGGCCCCACATGTCGGGCTCCTCGAAGGCCCGCTGGAACGCCATCGACAGCCCGCCGTCGAGCACGAACACGCGCAAAATCTCGATCGCGTCTTCGCGTCCAATCACGTCAGGTGGAAGTGGCTGTTCCTTGGGCGCTGCCATGGTCTACCTGTAGCAGACGGCTTTGGCGGCCTCGACCACTTCGGCTGCCGAGGGCAGCGCGAGCTTCTCCAGGTTCGCGGCATAGGGCATCGGCACGTCCTTGCCCGAAACGCGCGTCACCGGCGCGTCCAGGTAGTCGAAGGCATGCTCCATGATGCGCGCGGCGATCTCGGCGCCGACACCGCTCTGGGCCCAGCCCTCCTCCACCGTGACGGCACGGCCGGTCTTCTTCACGGAGTTGACGATGGTCTCGGTGTCCATCGGCCGCAACGTGCGCAGGTCGATCACCTCGGCCTCGATGCCGTCCTTGGCGAGTTCGTCCGCCGCCTTCAGCGCATAGGTCATGCCGTTCGACCACGAGATGATCGTGACGTGGCTGCCCGAGCGCACGATGCGCGCCTTGCCGAGCGGGATCACATAGTCGTCGAGCTTCGGCACTTCGCCGGTGTGGCCGTAGAGAACTTCGTTCTCGAGGAAGATCACCGGATTGGGATCGCGGATCGCGGCCTTGAGCAGGCCCTTGGCATCCGCGGCCGAATACGGCGCGACGACCTTCAGACCCGGAATGTGCGAATACCAGGAGGAGTAATCCTGGCTGTGCTGGGCGGCGACGCGGGCAGCGGCGCCGTTGGGGCCGCGGAACACGATCGAGCAGCCCATCTGGCCGCCGGACATATAGAGCGTCTTGGCGGCGGAATTGATGATCTGGTCCATCGCCTGCATCGCGAAGTTGAAGGTCATGAACTCGACGACCGGCTTCAGGCCGGCCATCGCGGCGCCGACGCCGATGCCGGCAAAGCCATGCTCGGTGATCGGCGTGTCGATGACGCGCCTGGCGCCGAATTCCTGCAACAGGCCCTGCGTGACCTTGTAGGCGCCCTGATATTCGGCGACCTCTTCACCCATCACGAAGACGTCGGCATCGCGCCGCATTTCCTCGGCCATCGCATCGCGCAACGCTTCGCGGACGGTCTGCTTCACCATCTCGGTGCCGGCGGGCACCTCCGGATCGGGCTCGGCGACGGCGGCCGGAGCCGAGGGTGCAGCTTTCGGCGCAGACGCCTCGCTCTTGGCTTGCGCAGGCGGCGCGGCTTCTGCAGCCGGCTTCGCAGGCGCCGGAGCTTTCGCAAGATCAGCGGCGCTCTCGCCGTCGGCGAGAATCGTCGCGATCGGCGTGTTCACGGCGACGTCGGCGGTGCCTTCGGGGATCAGGATCTTGCCGAGCGTGCCCTCATCGGTCGCCTCGACCTCCATGGTCGCCTTGTCGGTCTCGATCTCGGCGATCACGTCGCCCGACTTGATCGTCTCGCCCTCTTTTTTCAGCCATTTGGCGAGGTTGCCCTTTTCCATCGTGGGCGACAGCGCGGGCATCAGCACTTGAATTGGCATATCAACTCCAAAAGAAAGCTTGCGCGCTTTTAGCGATAAACGTCGGTCCAGAGCTCGGACACATCCGGCTCGGGATCATGCTGGGCAAAGTCGGCGGAGGCATTCACGATGTCGCGGACCTCGGCGTCAATCGCCTTGACATCCTGCTCGCTCACTTTGGCGGCCAGGAGGCGGTTGCGCACCTGCTCGATCGGATCCTGGTCGTGGCGAACCTTCTCGACCTCCTCGCGCGTGCGGTATTTTGCAGGGTCCGACATCGAGTGGCCGCGGTAGCGGTAGGTCTGCATCTCCAGGATGACCGGGCCCTTGCCGGCGCGGCACCAGGCGACTGCCTCATCGGCCGCAGCCTTCACCGCACGGACGTCCATGCCGTCGACCTGGTGACCGGGGATGTTGAAGGACAGGCCGCGCTTGGAGAAATCCTGCTGCGCCGAGGCGCGCGACACCGCTGTGCCCATGGCGTAGCGGTTGTTCTCGATGACGAAGATCACTGGCAGCTTCCAGAGCTCCGCCATGTTGAAGCTCTCATAGACTTGGCCCTGGTTCGCCGCTCCATCGCCGAAATAGGTGACGGCGACGTTGTCGTTGCCGCGATAATGGTTGGCGAAAGCAAGGCCCGCACCGAGCGAGACCTGGGCGCCAACGATGCCGTGGCCGCCGTAAAACTTCTTCTCCACGCTAAACATGTGCATGGAGCCGCCCTTGCCCTTGGAATAGCCGCCGCGGCGCCCGGTGAGCTCGGCCATGACGCCGTTAGCCTCCATGCCGGTGGCGAGCATATGACCGTGGTCGCGATAGCCGGTGATGACCTGGTCGCCGTCCTTCAGCGCCATCTGCATGCCGACCACCACGGCCTCCTGGCCGATATAGAGGTGGCAGAAGCCGCCGATCGCACCCATGCCGTAGAGCTGGCCGGCCTTCTCCTCGAATCGCCGGATCAGGAGCATGTCGCGGAGCGCCTTGAGCTCCTGCTCTCTGGTGAATTCCGGGGGCGAGCCGCCGTTGGTCTTGTCCTGGGGAGCGCTAGCGGCGGCTTTCTTGGGTGCGGCCATAGGAATTCCGGGTCAGAGAAAACTAAGCCCTCTCTAACCTAACTCAATCGCGCGCGAAAGCACTGTGGCTGCATGGCGCGCTTTTCGTTATGCCGCAGTGCAACGTGGCCGAAATATTGCAAAACCTTTGGCGCCGATCAGGCAACATTAGCTCTCCGCCAAGCCGGCCTCACCAGCCGAGTTCTCGAAGATAGGCGGCGCGGGCGCCAACTCCCGTATGCGTGAAGTCGGTAAAGACCCCATCGACGCCGAGACGGAAGAATTTGAGATATTCAAGGCTTGGATCGCCGTGATAGTCGCCAGCCAGGTACTTCTTCTCGTTTCGGAAAGTGAAGACGTGCACAAACAGGCCGATCTTGTGCGCGTCGGCAACGAGGCTGGTCGCTTCCTGCGTCGAAGCGTCCGGCGTCGATCCCTTGTAGGGAGAGCCATCGGCGTTGCTGTCCTTCCACGGCGAAATCTTGAGCGGAACGATATAGGGCTTCCACGGACCAATGCCGTCGGCATAGGTCTTGATCTCCGCAAGGCCCTCGGAGGTTAGCATCGCATCGTACAAGCGCGCGTCACCCGAAAGCGTCCAGTCGAACGGACGCGAATTGGTGATGTTGTCATTGAGGACCTTGCCGTTCCTGAAGTCGACACCGTTGCCATCGATGAGCTGGACCTGCCGCGTCTCAAGGCCATGGCTGCGCATGTATTTCAGGCTGCCAGGCTCGAAGCTCTGAACAAGGATCGGGGCATCCCTCGCGTTGAGGCCGTTGTCCTTGATGATCTTGATCAGGGCATCCTCGAGCGGGTGGCTGCCGGGCGCGCCACAGCCATTGGCGATCGCCTGGGCATTGTTCCAGGTCGGATTCTTGGTCTCCGGATAGACCGCGATGGGACGCCCCGTCTCCTTGCTCTTGGCCTTGGCAATGTCGATGATGTCCTGGAAACTGATGATCGGGAACTTGCCGTTGAAGACCTTCGGCCTTTCGTTGGCCGCATCATAGGTGGTGCCGGCGATCCAGTTCTTCAGCTCGGCCATGGTGAAGTCGGTGATCGACCAATCGTTGGTATGGTCTTCGCCGTCCACGATCAGCGATTTCAGCACCGATTTGGGGTCGGCCGGATCGGTGAGATCAGTGAGGTATTCACCAGGCCCGCTGGCGGGAGATTGGGCCCATTTCACTTTGACGAGGACACCGGGTACCGTGCGCTTGCGGGCGGCAACCGCCGGATTGGTCTTCGCCACCTCGGCAACGTTGGTATTGTCGTTCAGCCAAGGGTTGTGACGTGCGACCAGGACACAATCCTTGGTCAGGTGCAGGTCCTCTTCGAGCGCGTCGGTTCCGAGGGCTGCGGCGAGATCATACGATGCCTCGGTCTCTTCAGGCACCAGCCCCGGCAGGCCGCGATGCCCGAGGATCAGTGGCGGCTTTCCGTCGAGGGTCGAAAAGGGCTTGGCGCCGGCGGGCGCCGGGCTTGTCTGCGCGAAGGCCGTCGATGCCGGGAGCAATGCCAAAGCCGCCACGCCGAACAGCATCGCTCCAACACCCGACTTCCGTTGTGACCGACTGTCCTTCATGGCCAAGCCTCCGTTTCTTGCGTCGCATCGCTTCGAATGCGACAGGGGCCGAGCTGAATAGCTCGGCCCCTCGTCTTGTCCCAATTCTTTGACGGACGGATGACGAAGGCGGCGCCGCATTGGCGCCGCCCTCTCCGCCGATCAGAAGAAGCCGAGCTTCTTCGGGCTGTAGCTGACCAGGAGGTTCTTGGTCTGCTGATAGTGATCGAGCATCATCTTGTGGGTCTCGCGGCCGACACCCGACTGCTTGTAGCCGCCGAACGCCGCGTGTGCGGGATAGGCGTGGT
This sequence comes from Bradyrhizobium sp. UFLA05-153, assembly GCF_054185185.1. NCBI lineage: Bacteria > Pseudomonadati > Pseudomonadota > Alphaproteobacteria > Hyphomicrobiales > Nitrobacteraceae > Bradyrhizobium > Bradyrhizobium sp. UFLA05-153. The sequence continues at coordinate 2,656 of NZ_JBBIAM010000168.1, read as the reverse complement.
AGCAGTTGGTCCAGACCCGGCCGGCCTGGATGGCGCGGCCGAAGCGGTAGCAGCGATTGGCATCGCGGCTCCAGACACCGGCCCCTAAACCGTAGAGCGTGTCGTTGGCGATCGCGAGCGCCTCGTCGTCGGTCTTGAAGGTCGTCACCGACACGACCGGCCCAAAGATCTCCTCCTGGAAGATCCGCATCCTGTTGTGGCCCTGGAACACGGTCGGCTGGACGTAATAGCCGCCCGAGAGATCGCCGCCGAGGCTCGCGCGACCACCGCCGGCGAGGACCTTCGCCCCTTCCTTCTTGCCGATGTCGATATAGGAAAGAATTTTCTCCAGCTGCTCGCCCGAGGCCTGGGCGCCGATCATGGTGTCGGCAGCACGCGGATCGCCCTGCTTGATGGCCGCGACGCGCTTCAGCGCTCGTTCCATGAAGCGGTCATAGATGTCCGCATGGACCAGCGCACGGCTCGGACAGGTGCAGACTTCGCCCTGGTTGAGCGCGAACATCACGAAGCCCTCGATCGCCTTGTCGAAGAAGTCGTCGTCTTCGGCGGTGACGTCCTTGAAGAAGATGTTGGGCGATTTGCCGCCGAGCTCGAGCGTGACGGGAATGAGGTTCTGGGCGGCATATTGCATAATCAGCCGGCCTGTCGTGGTCTCGCCGGTGAAGGCGATCTTAGCGATGCGCGGGCTGGACGCGAGCGGCTTGCCGGCCTCGAGGCCAAAGCCGTTGACGATGTTGAGCACGCCGGGCGGCAAGAGGTCGCCGACAATCTCGGCCCAGACCATGATCGAGGCCGGCGTCTGCTCAGCGGGCTTGAGTACCACGCAATTGCCGGCGGCGAGCGCAGGCGCGAGCTTCCAGCACGCCATCAGCAGCGGGAAGTTCCAGGGGATGATCTGGCCGACCACGCCGAGCGGCTCATGGAAATGATAGGCGATCGTGTCGTGATCGATCTCGCCGATCGAGCCCTCCTGTGCGCGCACGACGCCGGCGAAATAGCGGAAGTGATCGATCGCGAGCGGCAAGTCGGCGGCGCGGGTCTCGCGGATCGGCTTGCCGTTGTCCCAGGTCTCGGCGATCGCGAGCCGCTCGAGGTTTTCTTCCATGCGGTCGGCGATCCGGTTCAGGATTGCGGCGCGCTCGGCAACGCTGGTGCTGCCCCAAGCGGCCTTGGCGGCATGCGCCGCGTCGAGCGCGGCCTCGACGTCCTGGTGATCGGAGCGCGCGATCTTGCAGACGACCTGACCGTTCACGGGCGAGGCGTTGTCAAAATATTTGCCGGAGATCGGCGCGACGAATTTGCCGCCGATGAAATTGTCATACTTCGCGGCGAACGGCACTTGTGCGACGTTGAGGAATTCAACCTTGTTCATGTTCACTCCCGATGTTGCTGTTTGCGTGATCGTCGTGTGTTCACGACTTGCGCAGACGATGAAGCGGGAGTCGTTTTCTGTCAGCCCGGATGAAAGCGATGACGGAAGCGACCTGTCGCAGTTCTGCGACAGGTGAAGCAGCCCTCACGCATTCAGACATCATCCTGAGAAGCGCGCTCTTGAGCCACATCGTCATTGCGAGCGCAGCGAAGCACTCCAGTGTCTCTCCGCGGAAAGATTCTGGATTGCTTCGCTGCGCTCGCAATGACGATTGAGGAAACGAGCAAACGCTCAGTGCTTCAGCTCGAAGCGCTTGAGCTTTCGGTGGAGCGTGGCGCGGCTGACGCCGAGCGCCTTGGCGGCGGCGGAAACATTGCCGCCCGCGCGCAACAGCGCCCGCTGCAAGACCGCGCGCTGGCCACCGGCGAGGTGGTCGCGCGCGGCATCGCCACCGAGAAGATCGGCTGCGGGCACCGGCTGCAACGGGCGGCCGGGCGCGATCCCGAGTCCGACCCGGGCGGATCTCGTCGCGCCTATCACGAGATCGTCCGCATCGACCGCGACGAGACCGCCGCCATGGCCGTCGGCTGACGGCGTCAGCACGATGCGGGCATGGGCGAAGGCGTTGCGGAACAGATCAGCCTCGATACGCTTTGCCGCCTCGCCCGCGGCGAGCGCGATCAGATTGGCGAAGGCGTCGGTGCGGTCGGCGCGGCAGGAGGAGACGTCGAGCACGCCAGCCAGCATCCCGTCATGATCGTAGATCGGGACAGCGGTGCAGCTCAGAAGCGTGTTGCGGGTGAAGAAATGCTGGTCGCGGTCGATGGTCAGCGGCCGCTGCTCGACGAGGCACGTTCCGATGCCGTTGGTGCCCTCATGCTCCTCGCTCCAGAGCGCACCGGTCCACAGGCCCCAGGATTGGAACGTGGAGTCGTCGGCCGGCGTGCCGCGACGATCGACCGGGGTGCCCTCGCCGTCGGCAAGCAGCACGCAGCAGCCGGCAGCGCCAACTGCCTGGTAGAGACGGTCCATCGCGCCCTGGGCAGCATTGAGCAGTGGCGCGATCCGCTCGCGCGCATGGTATAGCTCGGCCTCGGTGAGGCGGATCGGCGGCCGTCGGCCGCCGGGATCGAGATGGTGCAATCGGGAGGAACGGCACCACGAGGCCACGAGCGCGGAGCGTGCCGCCTGGCCTGACGCAATGGCGGCCTCGACACGGGCCGCGTGATGCGGGTGCATTTGCCCATTCATCACTGTTTCCTCCCGATGGCAGTCTAGATGCTG
>NZ_JBBIAM010000167.1:0-16993 GCF_054185185.1 Bradyrhizobium sp. UFLA05-153 | reverse complement strand
ATGGATACTCTGTCGCCACCTATCGCAACCACACCTTGCGTAAAACGGTGCTCAGAAACGTTCTTCACAAACGACTACAGACCACTGCCAACGGGTGTTGGCGGCTACTGATAAGCTTTGCGACCAAAGCTTATCAATCAAACAGCCTCCGCTGCGGCGCTCCCTTTCGACTTATGCGCTGCGCCATCGATCAAGTGCAAGCCGTCAGCAGGCCGCCGTGGGAAATGCTGCCCTGCCGCTTCGGGTGGCGGCCATCCGCCCATGTTCAATCAACAATCGGTCCACCGAATGCGCCGGTGCAGCCGCGCTTTCCAATTATGAGGGTCTGCATCGATGGAGCTGTAAAGATCGATTTGAAGTTGCTGCGCCTTGCAGTCGAGGACGATCCGGATGACATATTGGTCGATGCGATCCTCCACGAGCATGTCGATCTGCCGCTCGGCGCCTGACTTCCCGAGAATACGGACGTTGTGTGAGACGTTTGACCGTGACGTGGCGTCAGGTGTTACTGAATCTTCGCGACGAGCTTTTCGAGCTTCTCATAGTCCGCTTCGTCCTTCGGGAATTGAATTGCTTCGTCGGGCATCCTGTTCAAGCACCTGATGCAAGCCGGTGCCACCGTCATCGCTGGCCAGCCTATCGAGAGGCCCTTGCGTCAGCCATGGTGGCAGTGCCTCCCCAGCCGTCGGATCCACTGGCTTTCCGGCTTCGTCAGGCCAGCGATGAGTGACCCATTGGGTGATGCGACCGCGCTCGAGCAAAAGTATCTGGAGTTGACCGCCGACGGCGTAGGGAACACCTTGGAAATCGCCCGTACCTTCCGCGGCGCCGGCGGCGCGACATGCGCATACGATACGGACTGCCAGGTTCAGAAGATTAGTCTCGTTTTCTATGTCGATCCCAAATCGCTCCATGTCCTCGGCGCGATACGCGCTTGAGACCCAGCATCCTTCAGTAGGGACGAGCGCAAAAGCCGGTGTGACCGACTGCTCGCCGGCAATAACGACATCTTTCTCGCGAGTGCTGATCCGATACGTTTCGAACGTATTCCGCTGATCTGACCAGCCCGCCAGCATGACTGTGGCGTTGGGGCTAGGGCCTGGCTGCTGGCAGTACATCTCAATCATGTCGTCATGTACGTCACGGAAGTCCTCGACGAGGCCGGTCAGCAAATCATCGAAATCGATATACTTCGCGGCGATCTTGTCTCTCAGGGCCGTGGTAAAGCCAGCAGCGCCGACGTTTCCGATCGCGCAGTTGAGCTCCATCAAAGGGAGTACTTTGCAGGCCGTTGTGGACAGGACGGTGCCGCTCAGATCGTAACTGATGGTGTCGAAGGCGACGATGATTCCGTCATCGCCTTTGACGGTCACGATTACACTCTGAGACAACCTTTTCTCGAAATCCATTCCGCGCCACGCTATTAAGCAATTGAATTCATTATAATAACCTTCCATTCGGGAATTTTAGCGCTTACTCAGTGAACGATAGAATTTCTTGGTGCCACTACCGGGTGGATCTTCATACATGAAGCATTCGGCGTACTTGTCGATCGCCTGCATCACGCCGAGCAGTGACGCGCTAGAAAAGGCGCTGGTCGATCCGGTCGCGAAGTGAGCGACGAAATTCCCGGTGATGCTCGCCATGTGGGTCTGCAGACCGGCCTCTTGAGCGGCGTCAAGCACGAGGATGCCGGCCGCCTTGTGGAGCTTTACGGCGGCTTCGATTGCGGCTGACGCGTTCCCAACCTGTTTGTTGTTGTCATCGAGTGCGAAGTCGATCGGCACGGGTATCCTTACCTTCTGGATGATGTCCAGCAGCCGATGCTCGAGATACTGCCGCAGACGCGGAGCGGCATCGTCCACTTGACCTGCCTGCAGAAAGCGGAGCGTCGCGTCACGGACCCGGTTGACCGCGTCAGACTGCGGTAACACAGCCGTTCGGGCTGTTCCCTCCAATCGCTGATGTTTCCAGCTTTGGCCGTTGTTCCGGTTGAAGAGCTTCTCTAGCAGCGTATCATGGCTCAACAGGATGACTTGCGGGCCGTTGGCTTGTACGGGTCGTGCAAACTGCGTGCGAATGAGCTCCATCAGGTGGAATTGGTGGCCGGCGTCAAAGCTCGACGTGACGTCGTCAAGCACGATGAAGCGCGGTTCGCCGCCATAAAGCATCGCAGCCGCCAAGTAAACTGACACGGCAAAGGCGTTGCGGAAGCTTTCGGAAAGAAGTGCTTGCGCTGAGACGTTCCTCAAAGTGAAAAACTGCGACAGGCCGATGGAGAGAGCCTCCGCACCATCCGCTTTGGCCAGGGACGGTTTGACGGGCTCGTACATGATGGAGCCAAAGAACCTCTGGCATAGGGGCTCGACCGCCGCGAGGCGTCGTTTCGACAGGTCAGCTTCGGCAGCCGCGAAGGTATCACTTGCTTTGTCCAGGAACCCCTTGATGCGGTTGATCGCAGCGAGCTTGCTAGTGACCTTCGCGAGGCCAGCCTGTGCGTCGACCACGTCCTTCCAGGCCTTTTGGAGGCGGCGCGCCGCTTCAACCGCGCTCGTAACGGCGACCAAAGAGGCTGGCAATTCCTTTTCGAGGGCCTCTCGCTTTGCCTTCGTATCCTGCAACGCAACCGCAGCACGCTCCAGCAAAGTGTTGCGCCACGCCCAGAGGTCGCGCACCTCGCTTTCAGTCAGCGATAGCTCTGCTCTCTTGCCCAGCGCCGCGAACTGGTCGTCACCCTCAGCGTGCGCCTCCTCGAGTTTGCGGAGCTCGCCCCACCCCCTGCCCTTCCATTCGGTCTCAAGCTTTGCGGTACAATCCTCGAGCCCCTGGAATGCCGCCAAACGGGCTTCCAGCCCTGGAAGCAGGGGTCCTGCACTCTCCTGTTCGCACGCCGGACACTGATTCTTGTTAAGCCAGGAATCATCGCAGAGAACCGCTCGGCTCGCGGCGTATAGGGTCTTGAGAAGCTTGCCGGCGGTCCGCTCGAGAGCCTGGTCCCGTTGTGTCGCGAGGGAAAGCAGCTGCTTGAAGTCGTCATCGGATGGACCCGCCGAAATCCGGTTGGCGATCGTCGTCTCCTGCCGCTGCAGGCCTGCAAGGCGTGCCGGGGCGTCTCCACCTTCGGCTTTCTTGATCGCCTCGACGCAGTCGTCGATGACAATCTCGCCGAACAGCTTGCCGGTACAATGGGGGTTTAGAATCGCAATCTGGTGAAGAGCGTTGTGAGCCGTGAGCACGGCAGCCGCATGATCCTTCTGCTCATGCAACGACCTCTGGGTCAGCGCCTGGAAGGCGCTGACGGCCTCCGCTTGCTGCTTGGTGATCGTCGCCTTCAGCGAGGTGTCCTGCTGGTTGAGAGCTCTAACATCGAAATGGTTGTTGAAGGCCCTCGTGTTCGAGAGTGCCTGGAGCTGCTGGCGAAGCGTGGAGTAGGCGGCAAGTCCAAGCAGGCCGGCAAAGTCGCGACCTCGCTCGAGCGCCCTATCATCGATGAACGATTGCAGCGTCTTGTGATCGAGAAGTACAAAATCGCGGTTGAGCGACGCGAGCAACTTCTCGCCGTCAATCCCTTTCGGCGCAGAAACGTTCCGCGCGCCGGCCGCGTCGCGCGTGATCGAAATAGTAACGGGCTTGCCGGCGCCGTCGGGGCGCACGGTCAGCTTGATCGTCCCCCTGCTCTTCGAGTGGAAGCGGTTCAGGTAGTAGCCGTCGCCACTTTCCGAGGCCGGCAACTCGTCGAGTTTGGGGATGCGCTTGCGCAGCGCGTACGTTAGCGCGTCGAAGATCGAGCTTTTGCCGACGCCGTTCGGGGCGGAAACCGAGTTCACGGCGTCGTGGGTGAAATTCAGGACGAGCGGATCACCCTCGTTGTTGATGCCACGGAAGCCTTCGACTTCAAGACACTCAAGAAACCAGCCGCTCACGACGCCCCCTTTGGGGTCTTCGCCAGGGCCGCGAGAAGCTGATCCAGGATCTCGCCGGCGTCGGCGCCGGCGATCAAGTCCTCGAGCCGGGCGGCGAGGACCGGTCCCAAGGTACCCTCGAGCCCAGATAGCTCCTTCGCGTATGCTGCAAGATTGTCTGGCAACGGTGCTGCATCGTTGAACTTGAAAGCCATTGAATCCTCCCCCTGCTTTTATTCTCACTGACCGCCATGCAACTTTTAATAGAGCGAATGGATAATTGCCTTTCGTCTGGCTTCGGGTGGGCTGATCAAAGCCTTTTAGAGACAGGTGAGCAGGAGGATGATGTTCATGCCCGAAAGGCTGTTCACTGTTTTAACGGATAGGGCACCTTAGCGATGAGGGCCCTTTTCATCTTACACAGCCAGGTCAGCTAACACCGACCTGAATGTTTCAGACAAGACTGTCCTTCGCTGGAGTCCGCTGGAAGTGAAACGCGTTTGTTAGATTCCTTATCAGTCCGCAGACTGACCGCGATTGTCCAATGACCTTATGTGTTGACCAACTGCGTCTGCAGCCAAATCTTATCAGTTAGCGGGATAGTTCCATGGGTCGGTCTGCACAAATAGCAAGACCAATGGTCCCGCTTGCGACTAATTCCTCGCTCCATCAATTCGATGACCGCTCAAGTTAAACCTTCGGCTAAGCGTGCCTGCAAATCCGTCCCTACCCGTTTGAAACCGAGTAGCCGAGCGACTGTTCTGACAAGCTCCTCGTCTTCGCCCCCGGCATTATCCTCACGGGCTATCTTGAATGCTGCTTGTATCTCCAAAATAGAAATGCACGCAGACTTAAGAGTTGCACCGCTTTCCGCAGAGCGATCGCGAACCGGAGGATCATCGGACTGACCTCGAGTGTACCAGAATGTCCCATCGGTAAGCAGATCGGCACTTCCCGATCGGGCGGCTGACAAAGCCGATTCAGTCGCAGTCAATATCCGCGATCCCGCCTTCTCCTTACCGAAGCAGGAGGCCACGCGCCGAGCGATTTCCTCCACATGAATCGGCCCTTCGACATCCACTATTTTTCGAGCCAGATTCGCAAGCATGGAAACGGACGCCTCATGCGGCTCGTTCGAAGTGCTGACGCGAAAAACCGCTCGCTGATATGGAGGCATCTGCCGAACAACGACCTCGGGAATTGAAATCTGTGCAACTTCCATTTCGACAGGCTCGGCCGATCGCGCCTGATTTGCGCCTTCGACTCGCAGCCCTTTCTCAGAAACCTCCTGTGCATCCAAAAGCGCCTTGCGCAGTCGCTCTATTTCAAAGTGGCGATTATAGAACCAGTCGGTACTCCAAATTCGATGAAACCGCCAACCGAGGTGCTCGAGCACGTCCTGACGTAAACGGTCCCGTTCCCTGGCCCAAAGAGCGCTATGGTACGTCGCGCCATCACACTCGACGGCGAGGATGTAGCTACCCGGCTTATCAGAGTGACGAATACCCATATCGATTCGGAAACCAGCAGATCCCACCTGCGCGTCTGCGAGGAAGCCGTACCCCCGGACAACGTCAGCAACATCTTCTTCGAAAGGCGAATCTGCATTGAGGCCCGTCGGTGAGTCCACCTCCAGGCGACCATTCTTCGCAAAATCAAGAAAGCGCTTGAGGATTCGCGGGCCTTCTTTCGAGGTGCGATTCAAATCAATGTCGCCGGGATCGAAGGATGCAAACACCTCGCAGCGGATCCGAGCACGCGTGAACAGTACATTGAGTCGTCGTTCGCCGCCTTCGCCGTTAACCGGGCCGAACGACATGCTGTTCAACCTTCCGCCGGCGATAGCGGGGCCATAGCCAACACTAACGAGAATGACGTCCCGCTCGTCGCCCTGCACGTTCTCGATGTTCTTGACGAACAGATCTTCCGATTGCCCCTCGCGCAGAAATTGATCTAGCGTGGTGTCTTGGCGACGACGAAGCTCGAGTAGCTCCGTGATGAGGTTTCGCTGCGCAAACGAAAACGTGACCACTCCAAGGGAGTGTGATGGATTTTCTCTCGCGTGCTCCGCTATTCGATCAACAATGGACTCGCCTTCTTTGCGATTGTCCCGCTTTCCGCCCTTGTCGTAGACACCATCGACCCGGTTAAAGCACAGGCCGTAGGCCGGATCTTTCTGGAGGGGCGATGGCGGCAGAACGAGGTCACTGTCATAGAACTCTCGATTCGAAACCTCAATAAGCGATGGATCACGTGATCGATAATGCCATTTCAGCATTCTACCTGCGAGGCCGCGTGCCTCGCAAAGAGTGAGGATACTCTCCATACTACCAATAGTTGCCGCGCCCTCCAGCAGGTCTGGGCCGACGTATTCATCGTCGCCTTCCTTGTCATCCTCTTCGTCCGCCAAAACCCGATCGAAGAAGGAGGATGGCGGAAGCTGCTTCTTGTCGCCCACCACTACGATTTGCGTAGCACGCGCGATCGCCCCAAGCGCGTCCTCTGGGCGAACTTGCGAAGCCTCATCAATAACCAGAAGGTCAAACGAGACTGTGCCCGGCGGCAAGTATTGAGCGACAGATATTGGGCTCATCAACAAGACGGGTTTAATACGTTGTATTGCCGTGCCAGCCTTTTCGACCAATCGTCGCAGTGCCATATGGCCGCGCTTTTTCCCAATCTCACCACGAAGGACTTTCATCTCCCCCATGGCGCCTTGAGGTACCTGTGCGAGGTGACCGGCTAGGATCGTGGTTACGTTGTCCTTGAGCTGCTGACGCTCTAGCGCCGCGAAGGTGTCGACCAGATCTTGGCGCCTTTCCAGGCCGATCCCGTGGAGGTCGGGGTTTTGCTCAAGAGCGTTCTTCCAAAGGCGCTCGGCCCGGGCGTAACGTAGCTCGTTTGCTGCGGCAGCTCCATCGAGCTCCCCAGATCGCATGCGCTCCTCAAGCCTGGACAATCCTGCAGACACGAGCGTCTGGCGACACCGGGCTAGTTGAGTCCACGACGCATATCGATCAGTCGAAGCAGCCATAGCTCCAAAGCGCGCCGCGACAGCGTCGAGTTCGGTGTGCTCAAGACCTAGATCACCGAAACTGGCAAGATCAAGATCGAGCAGTTTCACAATGGCTTGCAATGCAGAGCGTGCCGTTTGCGCCGCCTCCCGCAATGCCCGTAACATCGCTGTTAGGGCATCAACCTGGGCGGCTAGCGCGATCGATTTGTCCGAACCCACGGAAATTGGGGCTTTGGAAAGTCTCTCACACCACTCGGCGATGGCGACCAATTTCCCAAAGTCGGATTTTTCTCCGCGCCAGGCATCGCCGAGAATACGACCGCAATATTCTCGATCGTCTTCCCATTCGGATCTCAGCGAAGTCACCGCGGTCAATTGATCGATCCGCGCAACTCTCTCGGTCGCGGTTTTGGGTAAGCCTCCACGCAACAAGCCAGCAAGTTCTCGTGATGCGCCACGGTAGCGGCCACCCCAGCGGGCAAAAAATGAACGAATACCCGCCGCCAGCGGAGCGCGTAGATGGTTAGAAGAAGCGCTGAAGGCGGCTTCAACAAATGCTTCTAACGCTTGATCAAGCGCATGCCGCCACGCCACCCCGGCTCGCAGGGCTTGGTGAAGGCGGGGAATGTCCGGTGCGTCGAGCACCTTCTGTGCAGTGTCGGCTGCGTTATGGGGCAATCCTTCGAGCCGCCCTAGTACATCGGCTAACGGAGCAACAACATCGAGGGCTGCGGTATTGGGCAACGCCAGCGCGTCGACGGGCGTACGCAGTGACGTTGCAAGCGAGGTCACGGCGACTTGAGCTGCAGTCAGCGAAACTTTCAGTCGAGCTAAGTCCACCGGCTGAAGGTGAAGGTTGGCCGTGCCCTCGAAGGGATGAGAGGTTGTTCGTCCCTCTTCCGCGAGGAGCGCGTCATATTCCTTAATCGTCGCTAGCAAATCAATCTCTTGCTGTCGCGACATTGAGTTCAGGCTTTCGACCTCCAGGTTTGGGGGCGAGATGCCTTTTCCTATGAACTGGGACTGCCGACCAAGCACGCTGTAGGCTGTCTCTCCCGTAGCGCCGATTGGGCGATGTAACGCTTCTGCAAGACAGTTCAGTCGATCGCGGCCTTCTTTCAAAGCCGTTGGCGCCCCCGGCACTCCGGGCACGACGCTAGCCTGCGACAGGGTGCGCGCTAGTTCGCCAAGGACTGCCTTCTTATTTGCACTTCTCGAATGCAGCTCAAGACATACGTCGCGTAGCCCGACCTTCACGAGCCGATCGTTCACCACAGAGAGCGCAGCCATCTTTTCGGCAAGAAATAGGACTCGCTTACCCTCCTTAGCTGCAGCCGCAATAATGTTCGTGATTGTCTGAGATTTGCCTGTTCCGGGCGGCCCTTGAACGACCAGGTTCCGTCCCGACCGCACCTCCTCGATCACCTTAGCTTGGGACGCATCCGCATCGACCACATGGAAAAGCTTTTCTGGCGGCAGGACATCGTCCAACTTATCATCTGAGGCAAATAGCGGCTCCTCGGGTTCAAAACCCTCGTAGAGTAGACCTCGAGTAAGCGCATGGGTTGCCAGTGCATCGTCGGGCCACGTCTCGATGGCCAGATCACGATACATCAGCAGCTTGCTGAAGCTGAAAAATCCCAATTGCATGGCATCGGGGTCGAGCTTCCAGCGCTCCCGCGAGCTGATAACCTGTTGCACTTCGGCAAAATAATCGGATGGCTTCCAGTCTTCTTCGATTTCAAGCTCGGGAAGCTCGATTCCGAAATCGTCTCTCAACCGCTGCTGGAGCGGCAGGTTTGTGAGAGCGTCTTCGTCTCGCACTCGCAGGTCGAATGTCGAAGTCCTCGCGTTGCGCACGAGTTCGACGGGAAGGAGAACGAGCGGTGCTTCACGGGGTAAGCTCGACGCCTTGTCCTCGTACCAGGTCAGGAAGCCCATCGCGAGGTACAGGACATTGACGCCGGATTCCTCCTCCGCAGTTTGGGCTTCCCGCGCTATCTTCAGCAACTTCTTCTGCAGCGCGTCGGGACCGAGCCGCGTTTCAAGCCATGAATCGGTGCGGCGATCTTCTTCGGACCCTTGCGCGATATCGTTAGCGAGGACGACTTCGCCGCTATCCTCGACCTTGTCCTTCCCGAGCGCGAAAAAGCGCATGGTCTTGCCACCAGAAAGCAAGGCATGAATATCATCGGAATGCTCGTTGACAATATTCAGTACGTTACCGCGCGTGTTAGCGCGATTGACATGAACAAGGCGATTGCGTGTCCCTGTCTCGACCAGCCTGCGCCGCGTATCATCAAACAGCCTTGTTACAGCCGATCGAGCTTCCTGATCCTCGCCTTTCGGCCGCGTACCGACACTCGTCAATCTAACCGCCCCCTGCGAGCCACTCTGGAAATTAGTCTGACGCGTTAGGGCTCATCTCCGCCGCGCCGCACATCTTGAGCTGGTCAGGATGACTACCGAATGCTGCGCTCGCCAAGCCCCTTCCCGACCCCAGCTCCTCTTCTGGTTGTGAAAGTTTACAGTGAGAAATGAGGCGCGTCATCTCCCATCCGCGGGTACTTAGACCAAAGGCGGTTGTGGATAGGCTTTCAAAGCTCCCATATCCGGAGTGCTACGGACGTTTGTGTTCGAGCGGTCCACAACCTTTGAAATTCGTGACATCGCTACGTCTGCCCCCAATGGATCTAGCGCGCGTGCAGAGCCATGGCGACGGCTTCTCGTACGAAACTCTTCTGAACCTTTCTTCCCGTATCCGCATTGGTTGTAGATCACGACGGCCGTCCAACAAATGTTAGGTGCTCAACGTGAACCCGCGCCAAATTTTCGCAATTTACGTCGAAGAAGCTCGTTGTGCACTATGACGCTGTGCTGACGTTGCACAAACAGCGCCGCCCGTATCTGGCAGGCATTGGACGTCAACAGGACAGCACGTTAGCACCGCATATCGGGTCTATTACCGTTCCCTTCGGTCCAATTAGCCACTTATTCCGCAGCTTCAACTGCTGAACCCTTAAGCTCCGCGAATTTCGTCGCCATCGTCGGATTTCCCCGCGTCAGCTTTTTGATCGTCACGTCCTGGGCCTTGTCGTTCGCGAGGCGCAGGTTGCGGTCCGCGCCAATTAGCGCGTCCTTCGTCTTCTGCAGATGGTCGATGGACTTGTCGATCTCATTAATCGCCGTCTGAAAGTTTCTGGAGGCAAGATCGTAGTTCTTGGCAAAGCCGTTCTTGAACGTCTCAAGCTGGCTTTCAAACTGTGTGATGTCGATATTTTGCGCCTTAACGAGCGCCAGCTCGGTCTTGTACTTCAAAGAGTTGGTGGCCGCGTTTCGAAGAAGAGTAATCATCGGCAGAAAGAACTGCGGCCGGATGACATACATCTTCGGATAGCGGTGAAAGACGTCAACGATACCCGCATTGTAAAGTTCGCTGTCGGGTTCGAGCAATGAGACCAGGACAGCATACTCACAGCCCTTTTCGGCGCGGTCGCGATCAAGCTCCTTGAGGAAGTCCTCGTTCTTGTTCTTCGTGCCGGTCCTGTCACTCTCGTTCTTCATCTCAAACATGATTGAGATAATGTCGGTGCCGGCCTCGTCCGTGTCGCGGAAGATATAATCGCCCTTGCTGCCGGTCCGCGCGTCGTTGTCTTTCTCGAAATACGCCCGCGGAAAGGCCATCGAGCGCACCCGGTTGAACTCCGTCTCGCAGTGCTGTTCGAGGGTCTCGCCTACCATCTTGGTTGAGAGCCGGGCCTTCATATCCTTCAGGCGATCGATCGTGTCATCGCGATCCTTGATCTGCGTTTCGTACTTGTCCTTGAGCGACTGTTCAGAGAGCTGCCTTTCAAGCTGCACCTGCTTGATGCCGTTTTTCAGCTCATCGCGCTCTTTCTCAACCGTGCCGACGGCCTCGGTCACGGCAAGCTTTTTCTCAAGCTCAACAGCCAGGAGTTTGGCGTTCAGCTCTTGGATTTCCTTTTCCTTAGCCGAAGAAATTTTGAGCCGCTCGCTGGCCAGAAGTGCCTCAGCAAGTTCTGAGGCAGCTTTTTTTTCGCGTTCGGCTTGCGCGAGCGCATTCGCGAGCGTGTCACGCTCTTTTTCAATCGCACTGAGTGCGTCGGTGACCGCAAGCTTCTGAGACACCTCACTCGCCTCAAGCTTGGACTTCAGCTCCTGGATCTGCGCATCCTTGGCGGCCGCGGTCTTCTGCATATCGCCGCTAACAGTTGCCTTGGCCAGTTCCACAGCGCTCCGCTTGTCGCGTTCGGCCAATTCCAGCCGCTCGTGGAGTTGTTCTGCAAAATCTGCGTCACGGACTTGCTTAAGAATCTCGGCATAGCCGGATTCGTCGATCTTGAAAGCCTTGTCGCAATGGGGACAGATGATCTCGTGCATGGTTCCTGACAGAAGGCTGGTCCGGTTGCTGTTGAAGCTTCGAGTAGACGTAGACCGACCTCGTCGGTCGGCTTTCGCCGGACTTCCCGCTCACAAGAACAAAATTAGAACAAGTCGACTTTGCCGGTCAAGCTGCACGCAACGTTTCTAGGCCATTTCAACCCAAAATCCCCAGGTTTTCCAATGTAGTGAAGAGGGAGGGCAGGTAACCCACGAGCGAAATCTGCCGAAATGGAAGGCTCCAACCTAGGTAATTTCGCGGCCACGCTGCGCGCTAAAGTTGTCTGAGCTCACGGGCCGTGAACGGCAGCTTCGATCGATCAGCGATCTCGAACTTGCAGCTACGCCCCTGCCCTTCGGCGCACTTTGTCGATCTTTAGCTGCTCGTCGAACAGAATGCTTCTTCCGTTTAGGCGGGACATCAAATGACGGGAAAGCCCTCAGAGGTGCTTGACGGATCTACTCGCCCGACGCGTACTGTCGGAAAGTCGGCTCATATGGCTTGATCCTCTCCAGATCGAAAAGAAACCAAACGGTGGCGCTGGTTTAGATGGAATTTTAGTTTGCCCGCGTCTTGAAGCACATTCGCGAAATCGTTCCCTGGGGCGCGCTGGAGCAAAACTGATGAGTGGTACGGTATCTGGCCAAACTGAAGTTCACCTCATCGGATCGAGCAAACCTGGTGCGGTGATAGATGTCGTTTTTGTACACGGAATTGGCGGGCGACCATTCAAAACCTGGTCTAGCGATCCTGACGACCAAGGGGCTTTTTGGCCACGATGGCTGGATGCAGAGGATGCTGGCGCACAGGTTTGGTGCGCCGAATATCCCGCCGAAGTATCACTTTGGGTTGGCCGAAGCTTAGGCCTTCTCCACGGCGCCATCTCCCTCTTAGACAGATTGACTCAGAAGCTAGGTGAGCGCCCCATAATCTTTGTGTGTCACAGCATGGGTGGCTTGATTGTTAAGCAAATCCTTCGAGCTGCGAGCGATTTAACCGCGACCGACGAATTTAGACAGTTCGGGAGCCGGGTCGTTGGCATTGTTTTTTTGGGAACGCCACACACAGGCTCTGATTTGGCGAACACCGCGGTAAACATAGGCGGGCTACTCGGGATTGTCCGCGTCACGGAAGCCTTGGAGGATTTGCAAAAGCAGAATTCGTATCTGAGTGACCTCAATGATTGGTTCAGAGCGGCGGCAAACGCTCGAAAATTGGGTGTTCGCGTCTATGCAGAAGGTGCTCCCATCAAGGGAATGATGGTTGTTGACTTCGCGTCTGCGAACCCAGGGCTGTTAGGGGTAGTTCCGGTACAAGTAGCGTTAAACCACTTCGAGTTATCCAAGCCGATAAGTAGCAAAAGCCAGGTAGCCGAAGGCGTTGCCAAGTTTGTCCGTTCCTTGGTGCCAGATAAGCCCAACGGCACCGTCATTGAACCACCACCACCCGCCGTCAAGGGCGATCCCATGGCGCTTCGATTCGCAACGGCCTTTGAAACGGTCTGCGCGGCTCTTCATGATCTGGCAGTCGAATTCAACTTTTCTGGCTCAGCACTTCATCACACACGTATTATTCGGGCTAGCGAAAGCATCATGGTCATCAACGTGCTTGAGGAGAATGAGGTTCGTTGGTGCTTTTCCATTTTTGTGAAGCCCCCAAGCGCGGACCAGATTGTGTATTGTGTCTCCCGAGATGCGCGAAATAATCACGATAGGTGGGATGAATCCGCCCAGTTGAACGATGATGGAAAGACATTCCATATAAACAAGGTGGGCACCAAGCTGCGGGAAGAGGGTCCACGTTATGGAAGCCTCAGTCCGGCAATGCTTGCCGAGTACTTTTGGAAAAACATGAGCCTTTCATTCGGGACGCCCTTTCATCGGTCACTAGCGTGATATTAATCCGCACGGTCAAAGCGCTGGCGTTGACTCAAGTGCAACATTTGACCGCGGGCAAGGGAAGAAAAACTGCGGTTGCTGAACGGGGGTCGATAACGACCGGTCGGCGCATCTTTAGCCTTAACTTTCTTTCTCATTTGTCTTTCAGCGCCGCCTCGTTCGGTTGCTTCGTGCGGGTAGAAGATCGTGATTAGGGACAGCCGCAAACGGTCCTCGGAGGTCTTCAAATCACGAACTGATAAGCAAACTCTCATTTCCTTATCAGTCGGCCAACTGACGCCTTTTACAGCCAGCCGGCGAACTGACCCCGATTTCGTATGCTCGGTCAGAGGCTCAGGCCTCGTCTCCTTCCCAACGTCCATTCGATGCCGCCGTCGTCACGCTGGAGCCCGGTGATGTATTGGCCGATGCGTTTCTCGAGGATCGGCTGCCAAGGCACCAACTGGAAGCCGAGTCCGTTCTCGATCATTGCGAAGCGTCCGCTGACGAGGCCGGCAACGCCGGCGAGGCGCCCACTCACATACTCGCTGGCATTTGCTGGCATGTAGGTCAGGCCGCGCTCTCTCGCCATTTGGTTGCCGACGCGTTCGACTTCCTGCCGCTCCAGGGTCACCACTGTGCTGACGGGGACGTAGATGTTACCATCCTTTGCGGTCGCATGGCCCATTTCCACCAGCCGCTGAGCGCGACGACTGAGGGCGTTATTGACCTCCCGGCCGAAGCCGCTATCGCCAATTGCCATGCGCTCGCGAGCTATCAGCCCCCGGTCAAGCCAAGTTGCGCCATGGCTGCCGATCTGCTGCTCGAGATTGAGGGCGGAGAGGGTTCGAACCCTGAGCCCATCGCCGCCCTGACTGAGGTCGTAAGCTTGTCCGCGTTCAACGATGTCCTTGGGGACCTTCCAATGGTCGGCATCGATCCGTTCGACATGGCCACCCCGGCGCAGTGCCTCCAGGCGGCGGGCATGGAAGCGCACATAAGCCTCGGGATCCTTGCCCTGGCGTTCGAAGCTGTCACGGATGCGCTCCAGGTGCCGGCTCGGCCGGTAAACGCCGTCGTCGTCGACCGCATTGGCGGCGATGTTGCGGTCAGCCGGTCTTGGACCCGAGACAACGGGAGCGGCTTCGACGATCATGTCCCGCCCCACCTCTTCGATCCCGCTCGGGTCCTTCAACTCGATGTGATGGACCCGGCCATCGATGCCGTCGACAACCAGGTGAACCCGTTCGCTCATCTCGTCCCCGGCAAGGCCCTTGGCCAGAACCCGGCCCACGATCTTCTCGCCTGAGCCGTCGCCATGAAGGGCGAATTGGCCGACCCCGCGCTCCTCGGCGAGGCCGTTGTAGGCGAGCGCGCGGTGGATGGACTTGATGACCTCGCTGCGGTCGCCAAGCTGCTCCAGTTTTTGCTCGGCGCGGTCGGAGATAACCCACCGTCCCGGCTCAGGCTCGGTGGCAAGACCGTAGCGTTCCAGATGCTTGACCCGGCCGATCATCAGGTTGCGGTTTTCGCGCACGAGCCAGGTCGCTCCTTCCCCTGGCCGCAGGTCGATCACGCCCTGCTCCCGCTGCTCGTTCAAGAGCATCTTGTCGAGCCGCGTCAGGCGCTCGGCCTCGACCTCGTTTTGCAACTTGGCCTGGAGCTCGATTTCGCTCTGGTGACCCAGTTCCCGGGTGACCAGCTCGCTCGCCCGGTGGCGGACGCCATGGGCGATATAGTCTCCGGCGATATTGAGGATACGGCCGTCATCGAGGACGCCGCGGACGATGATGTGGGTGTGGGGATGGCCAGTATTGTGATGATCGACCGCGATCCAGTCGAGACGCGTGGCGAGATCCAATTCCATCTGGCGCATGAGGTCCCGGGTGAAGCCGCGGAGGTCAGCCATTTCGGCGGAATCCTCTGGCGCCACGATGAAACGAAACTGATGGCGATCGTCCCGGCCGCGTTCCACAAAGGTCTTACCGTCGGCCTCGTTCTCGAAAGCGGAATAGGCCTTGCCCCGTTCGCCATCACGCGTGACGCCGTCCCGCTCGAGGTAACGGAGATGGGCGTCCACGGCCCTGCTCATCGTCCCGCGCATCTTCGGAGCTCGGGCGCCCCGCCCTTGCGGATTGAGCCGCACGACCCTTGCCTTGACCACCACACGACGCACGCGGAAGCGGCCCGCGGAATCTTTTTGCCAGCCCCCCTCCTTACTCGACCGAGGAAAGGAGGCCACGACCTTCGCACCTCGGCCACGCGCGTTGAACCGGCCCGACCTTCCTCCTTCACGGCTGCCGCCCGATCGCGCTCCCGAGCCTATCCGCCGAGGATCGCCACCCGCCTTGCGGACTGCGATCTGGACCTGCTTGAGGAAGGGTTGCGTCCGCGGATTGACCCGCGCTCCGCCACTGCGCGATCGACCAGGTCTGACGCGGAAATTTTCGCTTTCATCTCTCGCCATGGCGAGACGATTGACATCGAAACGTGCACACACAAGAGCTACCGAGCGTCGATCGTGTTAAATCGCATCGGTGCAAAGTGTGGCGAACACACAGCGGGTAACTCTCATCGGCGCACATTGCGAGCCATCGCTTGGAAGCTTGAAATCCATCAGGAAAGCTCGAACGGAGCCACCGGCACACCTTGCGCGGCACCGTCGACACCTATCGCAAGGTGCAAAAAACCATTGTGCAGACAAACACTTCCGACCGCGGTCGGAAGGTGAAAGCTCGCGAACGCAAGTTCGCTTTATCTCGCCTCACTCCCTTGCCTCGTAAGCGTCCGAATCCTGCACGACTTTTCGATGGTGTGTTCTCGTTCCATTTCGGGTTCTCTGCTGCACTGGAGAATCTCCGGTGGGTCCAAAACATTTCCAGAACAAAGCCAGGCGCGAATGGTGGTCGATTCACATCGAAGCCTGGCGGCGCAGCGGCACTTCGCGCAAGGCGTATTGCCGTCAGCATCGACTGGACGAGGGCACGTTCACGCGCTGGCTCAAGGTTCTTGCTGGCGAGGAAGCTGCACGCAAGCTCACGGAATATCAGACGGAATTGCGCCGCGAGAAGCGCCGTGAAGAGCGAGGGAAAGGGCTGCGAAAGCGCCGCCGGCAAGCGTTCGGCATCAGCACGGACGTGCGCAATCGCGCCATGCAAGCGTTCTGGGCGATGCATGTAGAGGCGATGAATTGGAGCGGCATGGGTGTCCGCGAATACGCCGCGGCGCTGTCGCTTTCGCCGTACGCGCTGCGCACATGGCGTGACCGATTGGACGACGGCGAGGTCGAAATCGACTGGCGTGCGCATCTTCACCCCTCCGCCCGCCCCGTCGCTAGCACTAGTGCTAAGGAATCGACCTCCGAAAGCAGCTTGACAGAAGCCTCGAACGACGCTCCGACCACGCCCGCGACGCCGGCCCGGCGCTTCTTCAGCGACGACCAGAAGTTTGCGATCGTGATGGAAACCGAGCAGCCGGGTGCCACGGTCTCCGGTGTTGCCCGCAAGCACGGCATCGTCACGGGATTGCTGTTCCGCTGGCGGGTGGAGTTCGGCGTAGCGCAGAAGAAGCGCGCAAAGCTTGCATCCGTCGCACTGGCCGACAACACGACGGCCGCTCTCGTTCTACGACCGCCGGAAGGAATGATGGCTGTTGATCTGCCCGATGGACGGCATGTCTTTGCTCCCGTCGGCAGCGATCCCGATGTTGTGCGGGCGCGCGTTGAGAGCGGAGAGATCACGCCATGCTGATTGTTCCTGCTGGCGTGAAAGTGCACCTGGCGCTTGGCTACACGGAC
>NZ_JBBIAM010000166.1:0-17106 GCF_054185185.1 Bradyrhizobium sp. UFLA05-153 | reverse complement strand
TTGGAACACTGAAGCTTCGCAACCTCAGCTTCCTCGGTTCAGACCAGATGGACAACCTCCTGACAGGCCACAACTAGGGCGTGTCCTCAGTAAGCGGCTTGGCCGACTGATGTCCGCTCAACCCCCAACAGCGGCGGAAGAGCGGACATTGCCCGAGGTCGCAGAAGGGCCATTAACGGGCTCATGCACCGCAGCAAAGCCCCATGCTATTGAGGCACTCGCTCCGTCACTTTCCAACTGTGGCGCAAGAGCAGACACTGAGGCAGGTGCGCATAGGGTCAACGGTGTCGGTCCGACGAGACTCTTTGTCCGCTCACTGCAGCGGGCACTGGATCGCTTCCGCCGCCTGTGGCAAAATTGAAGTTCCTTCGTCAGCTATCGTCAACCATCGGAGGATTGCCATGGCCTACGTCGATTGGATGATCAAAGGACCGGAGCTAGGCACCTGCAACTGCGACTGGGGTTGCCCCTGCCAGTTCGATGCGCGGCCGACAAGAGGCAACTGCCGCGCGGTCGTGGCCCTGCGCGTAGACGAGGGTCATTTCGGCGAGGTCCGACTGGATGGACTGAAGGCTGCCGCGATCCTTGCCTGGCCGGGAGCCATTCATGAGGGGCACGGCGAAGCCTTGGCTATCATCGACGAGCGGGCCGACAAGCAACAGCGCGAAGCCCTCCTGAAGATCCTGACCGGGCAGGAAACTGCACCGTTCGCGACTATCTTCAACGTTGTCGCGGCGATGACCGAGACCTTCCACGAGCCGGTGTTCGCGCCGATCGAGTTCGAAGTCGACCAAGAGAAGCGGAGAGGCCATTTCTCGGTCGCCGGAATCATTGACGTCAAGAGCGAGCCGATCCGCAATCCCGTCAGCGGCGAAGAACATCGAGCCAAGCTCGTGCTGCCGCACGGCTTCGAATATATCGAGGCGGAATTTGCGAGTAGCACGGCGAAGACCATGGGCACAATTGAGAATGACTGGACTGGCCGCCACGCGCATTTCTGCATGCTGCACATGGGGCCAAACGGGGTCATACACTGAGCACAGGCTTTGACAGGCAGTACGCTTGAATCCGCCCTGAGGCGCGACAGGCTCGTCGCAACGAGCCTTATCGGCTTGTGCCTGCTGTCCTGGCTCTTCTTGATCCATCTATCGCTGCAGATGGAGACGATGGAGGGTATGGCGGCGCGGATGATGGGGATGCCGGTCGGAGATGCCGTGTCGACAATGCTCGGCGCCGCTCTGAGTCCGAGAGCGGCGGAGATTGCGGATGCGACAGTCAATTTCTTCCTGGTCGCGCTGATGTGGGCGATGATGATGGTCGGCATGATGATGCCGAGCGCGGCGCCGACCATCCTGCTCTTCTCTGCGTTGGAGCGTAAGCGCACTGCGGCGAACCGGATCGCTTCCTTCATAGCCGGCTACTTCGCCATCTGGAGCGCATTCTCAATCGCCGCGGCGGCGGCGCAGACGGTGCTGTCGCACACCGGCCTCATATCCATGCAAATGGCGACGACGAGTGCCGTGCTTGGTGGCGCAGTGTTCATCGCGGCGGGGCTCTTCGAGTTCACGCCGCTGAAGGAGCGCTGCCTCGTCCATTGCCGGTCGCCGCTCGAGTGGATCCCGCGTCACATGCGCCCGGGCCAATTGGGGGCGTTTCGCATGGGCGTGGAGCACGGCGTCTACTGCGTCGGCTGTTGCTGGGCGCTGATGCTCCTGCTTTTCGTCGGGGGCGTCATGAATCTGATCTGGGTGGCGTTCCTTGCGACTATTGTGCTTGTGCAAAAAGTGCTGCCAAGCGGAGTTACTGTCGCCCGGTTTGCCGGCGTTGTTCTCATTGTCTGTGGCATCGCCCTCCTTGCCCGGTCGCTGATCCTTGCCTGAAGTTGCACTTGAGCCTGTGAGCTGAGATTGCCTCGACCTCATGCATTGTCCACCGTCGATCGCTTCAAAAGCGTCGTTCTAGTCGCCCGCCAGTCACTTCCAGTCTGCCCCGATAGGCGGACCATTTGGAGCTGCCCATGGTAGTCGCATGGGGTTGATCCCCGGGGCGGTCCAATCCCGTACCGCCCTATTTTCATGTGTGCTACCTAGTCGGATGGCCAAATGGTAGCAGGAAAAGCAGATCATGACTGACGATCAGATCAATCTCGCCGTTCAGCACCTTTGCGAGCAATTGCACTTGGCGCTCCGATTGAAGGGCAGCGAGGCACATCCACCAAACGCTAAGGACATTGGATTCGATCCTGCCTCTGTGAGAACTGTATTGCTGACCGGCTTGCGTTCGGCGGGTGTCACGATCCACCACGAGTCAGCCGGGGCGAGCGAAGAGCCGCCATGGTCCTAAGCGCGGGACAAAAGCCCCCGCGCCAATGTCTCAGTTGGGTCAAAACCGGTAATACTCTGACCGAGCGGAATATTTCCGCTTAGCTGATGGGGAAGGGGTGAGTCAATTTGACTCACAGAAGCGCCTTGTGGAATTGCGAGATCAAGGAGTCTGATACTCTGGCTATTCCAGCAAGGAGATCTCGCGTGACCGATCTCACTTACAATCTGAACGGCGGCTTCAAGCCGACAGCGAAGAGGTTCGCTGACCTCGGTGGACCGGACTTTTTCCCGACGCCAGCTTGGGCAACGTTCGCGTTGATCGATAATGAAAAGTTCAACGGCGAAATTTGGGAGTGCGCATGCGGTGATGGCAGCATGTCCCGCGTGCTGGAGCAGACTTGCCAACCTGTTCGCAGTTCGGACTTGTATGATCGTGGATATGGAGAAGCCGGTGTTGACTTTCTCCGTGCAGAGCGGACGACCGACAACGTCATCACCAATGGCCCTATAACTGCGCCGAGGGTTTTGTCGCGAGCGGCGTCAAGCTGGCGAAGCGAAAGCTCGCTCTTCTCCTACGGTTGGCCTTCTTAGAAGGTGCGAACCGAGCGAATACGATCTTTTCCAAAATGCCACCCGCTCGCGTCTGGGTTTTCAGTGAGCGCATTACCTTTTACCCAAGCGGTGTCGAGCCGAAAGGCAGCGGTGCGACTGCCTATGCCTGGTTTGTTTGGGACAAAGAGGCTGAGGGGCCAACTGAACTGAGGTGGTTCAAACCCGGCTACAAAGCAAGGTATGCTCAACTGCGCCACGTTCTGGTCGAACAAGATCAGGCACGAGGCAAAACCACAAGGTGAGCCCAACTTCTGGAGAGCGCGCTGGGCGACATCAGCCGCAGGATGGATGGCCTGCCGCCATGCGCATCCGTCGAACGGCTCTGGCGGTGGCTAGCTATCGCTGAGGGGTAGGGGGCCCCCGGGCGCTCACCCGGGATTGAGTGCGGTCAGGTACCGGTACTGGTTACTCACACTTGTTTTCGCTCGTAGCGAATGTCTGATCTACCAGTCCGGCTGGACGCCGAAGCGCAGGCGCTGACACAAAATGCCGTGAACGTCCGCTTCGGGCGGCATAGCGGACGACACCCGGACTTGCTGCTGGCTGAACCAGTTGCGAATGACCCTTAGGCGACCTCCACCGGTCAGAAATCTTCCGCTCTTGCGTCAATAGCGTCCATGCTCGCCGCTCAGGATGGACCGCCTTGTTCACGGGCTCGGCTTCCTCTTGTGGTTTCAGTGAGGAGCGCATCAATGAGAGCCGATCGAACGATCGAAAGAAATTATCTTCGCCAATGGCGCATGCTCATTGCGCAATATGAGGCCGTCAAGACGGGAAGGTCCAGAGCGTTCAGCAGTGTGCGCGACTTCTACGCGTACCACGGAACCTGCTCACAGACCTTCCGGAAATACTATAACCGCTATCGGGCGAGCGGGCTGACAACTGATCTGTTCCCGCGACGACGTGGCCCGAAACACCGGGTGAAGTCAGAAGCGGAAGCGACCCAAGCAAGAGAGGCTGTGTTCAAAGTACTGCATTCTCCACCGTCCGGCTTTGGCTTCAATAGAGCAACATGGAAGAGCGATAATCTTCAGGAAGCCCTGAACGCGACGGGTGTCAGGCTGAGCAAGCGGGACATTCAATCCATCATTAAAGCGGCAGGGTATCGATGGATGAAAGCCAAGCAGGTCCTAACAAGCAAAGACCCCGAGTATCGAACCAAGCTGGATAGCGTGAAATCCATACTTCAAGGCTTAAGGGAGGATGAGGGTTTTTCTCGATTGATGAATTTGGGCCGGTCGCGGTCTTAAAGCGCGGTGGACGTAAGCTCGTAGCTCCTGGCGAGGAGGCAACCGTGCCTCAGTGGCAAAAATCGAAGGGAGTTGTGATCATCACCGCCGCCCTCGAGCTCTCCACTAATCAAGTTACCCATTTTTACTCAGACAAGAAGAACACGGCAGAAATAATCAAGCTACTGGACTTGCTGCTCGCTCAAAATCGCCATTTGTCGCGACTGTATCTATCCTGGGATGCTGCTTCCTGGCACATGTCCAAGCAACTCACGTGTCGGATCGTATCTAACAATGTGATGGCGGAGGTGACGGGCTCTACCCGCGTCGCGACCGCGCCACTGCCGGCGGGTGCGCAATTCCTGAACGTCGTTGAAGCCGTCTTCAGCGGAATGGCCCGGGCCATTCTTCACAATAGCGACTACTCATCTGTGGGAGAAGCGAAGGCAGCGATCGACAGGTACTTCACAGAGCGGAATAAGTACTTTCGCGAGCATCCGAAGCGGGCTGGAAACAAGATTTGGGGTAACGAGCGGGGAACAGCAGCCTTTTCAGAGAGCAGCAATCACAAAGACCCGAGATACAGATAACGATTCCCAAAGCGCGAAGCCATGGCCCCCTTACGCCGAAAGCTGACGTTGATAGCAGGTCTCCTTCTGGCCGATTCCGTTGAAAAAGTCCCATGTGGCGCGCACGCCGATTTTCTAAGGGCTACCGGTGCGGTCGACGCCGTTAGACAGTGGGGACCACGTCAATCTACACTGGATCGCTCTGTGGTCTTCCTAGCTTTGCCGTGAAGGCTTTTCTTTCCGGAATTCGCCCTGAGCTGATTTCAGCAAGATTTTTGCGCTGGTACTATTTTCGACTTTTTCAACAGTATCGGCCCCAAGCCGAACAGCGCTTAAGCCGTTGTGATGTCGGCTGTCGGCGGTAAACCGGACGCCGGAGTGTGCTTGCCTCGACCGCCGCTTGTGACCCATCTCGGAAATTGGAGCCTGATCAGTTTCCGGCGTCGTTTCGCGCCATTTGCCGCTCGAACCTGCTATAGTTTCGGGATTGCGCAAGGCCCGCTCTCGGAGGGGGCATATGCGACGACGCGAGTTCATCACATTTCTCGGCGGCGCGACCGTGGCAAGCTATGTCGGCGCCCGGGCGCAGCAGGCGAGAATGCCGGTGATCGGATATCTCGTCTTTGGCTCTGCCGGGGTGGGCCCAGATCGCCTCCGTTCGTTCCGCCAAGGCCTTGCAGAAACCGGAATTGTCGAGGGCCGCGACGCAACAATCGAAATTCGCAGGGCCGAATTCCACACCGAGCGATTGCCCAAGCTGGCCGACGAGCTGGTCAGCCTTGGGATCAACGTCTTGGCAGCCCCCGGCAACACCCCAGCCGCCCTTGCCGCGAAGGCCTCAACCACGACGATCCCAATCGTGTTCTTCGTCGGCGGCGACCCGGTGCAACTTGGCCTTGTCGCCAGCCTTAGCCGGCCCGGCGGCAATATCACGGGGGTCACCAACTTGACGGTTGAGGTTGGGCCGAAGCGGCTCCAGCTCCTCCACGAACTGATGCCCAGCGCAACCGTCTTCGCACTGATTGTCAATCCCTCCACTCCGCTTGCGCAGATCGAATCGAGAGATCTGTTGGAGGCGGCGCGCGTCCTCGGGCTTGAGCTGCACGTTCTAAAGGCAACCAGCGAAGATGAACTTGATAAGGTCTTTTCATCGCTAATCCAATTGCACGCCGCCGCACTGCTGATCGCCACCGATGGATTGTTCACTGCCCGGAGCGAACGATTGGCTATGCTTGCGCTGCGCCATGCGATCCCTGCCATCTCCAGCAATCTTGAATTTGCCGCGGCCGGCGGCCTGATTAGCTATGGAAGCAGCATCGACGAGCCGTTCCGGCTGGCTGGTGTGTACACCGGCAGAATTCTCAAGGGCGAGAAGCCGTCCGATATGCCGGTCCAGCAGTCAACGAAGATCGAACTCAAGATCAATCTCAAGACCGCAAAGGCGCTGGGCCTGACAGTACCGCCCGCGTTGCTCGCCCGTGCCGACGAGGTGATCGAATAAATGGCCATGTCCGAGTCTGGCCCGTCGCGACATATTGCATCGCGATACCAAGTAGGTCGCTAACGGGGCATAGCGGAAGTTGGTAGGCAGCCGTCTTTTGCAGAACACGACGCTCGTGACCCAACTCGGACATCGGAACAAAGCAAACGGTCATCCCGAGCAAAGGCACTTAGAAGACCACCAATCTGCCGAAGTTGCATAGCGCACGAATACGGTTCGGCTATCCGTGATTGCAGCACCCTTGGGCGGCTGGCGTTCGTACCTGCAGCGGCAACGCCGATCGGGTGAAATGGCGCGAATAGACGGATGGAGCGGCCAGATGGACGGGCACCTTGTCTTCAGCGACGTGAGTTCGGCTCATCGAAAAGGCGGATTGAATAGGAGGGGCCTGCTCTCGGGCCTCGCTATGCTTCCAATGGTGTCCTCGCTCGTGGCGGTCAAGGACGCGGCAGCGCAACAGACAAATCCCGGCTCCTCTTTTGTCGTCTGCGGCGACTCGCGACCCATGATGTACCTGCCCGTCAAGGAAGGGCGTACCGACCTCGTCGAGCTCTTCGTGGAGATGTTCGGCTTGGTCATGCCGGAAAAGGTCGCGGAAGCAGTCGTGAAGCGCGACGTGAAAATGATCTTCGACCCCGTCACCAAGGAGCTTAGGCAAGTGGTCATGCCCTTCATGTCGCGGAGCGAGGTCATGACGTTGTCGGTGGATCAGGGTTGGGTGACCCGTGCAACTGTCGAAGACGTCAAACTGCTTCCCGGAGTGCACCGGGACATTTTCCAACTCGAAGGCGGCGATTGGGTCTCTCGCGAAATCGTGCAGCACATGCAGGCCGGGCGCGCCAAATTTGTGGTCAACAGCGGCGACGTCGTCTGGTGGGGCAACCAGGGCCGCTCAGTCAGCGACAGTCCGTACTGGAAGCGCGTAAACGATACCATGCTCAAGCTACTGCCGGGGCCAGATTCCGAGATGCGTGCCGCAGGGCTCGAAGGACGGTGGTTCATGTCGGTCGGCAATCACGAAGTGTGGGGCGATCCAAAAATTGAAGGGACGCTTGATGCGGTGCCTTATCTGAAAAAGCTCGGTGTGACGCCGGAGCGGTTGATCTACAAATTCGATTTCCGAGACATAAGATTCATCTTCTTGTGGAGCGGAAAATATGACTACCGCTCACCGTCGCTCTGGGATGCGGACCGACCAAAATACGCCGAGCAAATGGTGCAATTGCAACAGTGGCTGGACGACGCAAAAGCCAAGGGAATCAAAAAGGCATTCATTACCTTCCACTATCCGGTCTTCTGCCGCGCAGGTCTCGGTCCCATTCCGGAGCCTGATAATCCCCACAAGACCATCGCGGCCTATGCCAAGGATTTGGAGTTGGTCGTCTTCAACGGACACGTGCATACTACTGAGCTGTATGACGTCGATGGCGTGAAATACCTGGTTCTTGGTGGGGGCGGCGCGGAGCAAGACCCTATCCTTCCCGGCCGCACGAGCATCAAGGTGCCGAGCAACTATCCACCGGACCTCTATTGGAAGGGCAAACCCCCGCAACTGGAATACAACTACGCCTTGGTCGATGTCGCACCAGACGAGAAGACAAAATTCAACCTGACACGTTACCGGCCCGGCTCGGCTGAGCCGTTCGCATCCGAGGCACTGTTCTCGTAGAGCAACGGTCGTAACCTGTGGGGACAATAATTCTCATCCTGCACGGCTTGGTCACGGTGGCCTTGCTTGGTGCGATCACGCATCAGACATTGGCAACATGCGCGCCGGCCAGGGCGAAGCCGTATTCGTTCTTCGGCCGGTTTCGCGCGGTGCGAGGTGCAGGCTTCACCAATGCAATCGTCGTTCTGTATGTGATCTCGTGGCTGCTCGGCGCTGTCGTCTACCTGTATTTCAAGGTCGATGTTCAGCCAAGTTTGGAACGCGATCACCATTGGCATGCGCTGGGTTTCTTTGATCTCAAGGAGGATTTCACCGCCATCGGCTTGGGGGTGCTGCCCGCATACTGGTCGTGCTGGCATCAGCCGGTTGATGGTCGCAGCTATCAGCTACGCACTGCCCTGACCTTACTCCTTGCATTCATCGTCTGGTGGGCCTTTCTCGTTGGTCACGTTATGAACAACATCGGAGGCTTCGGATCGTAATGTCCAACTCGATGTTTCCGCGGTTCGCTTTTGCTTATGGGGCAGCTTTCGCGCTCTTTTACGCTATTGCACATGCCCGCGGGCTTGCGCTGTTTACCGTTTATCCCGCGCAAGGCATCGTCCTTCTCGGTCTGCATCGTTCCCGGGATGTTGCCGATCCCGTCTTGGATTTCCTCGCGCCCGAGATGTACTGGTACGGGTGGACTGCTTCCGCCGCTGTCGGCGCGCTCGTTGTTGGCATAGTTGCCGCGCTTCTGCCGGCTCGCCTGTCCCCGTTCTGGGCATGGTGTGCGTGGGTCGTTCCCCCAATGGCGATGATCGCTTGCGCTTATCTCACAATCCCCTGGTTTCGGCTTTAGAAGCCAGATTTCCGCTGTTGGCCCTTCGCGTCATTTCGCGGCGATGCCGAATTTGGTCGCTATTGGGGGCATAGCGGACGCTGAGTAAGACGCACCGCCTTCCCTGTAACTGCAACCACGGATCGAACCAAATATCCTGAATAAACGTGGTCGCGCGTACCCCGCTTTTCGGCAGAAATCAGAGGACCCGGACGACCATTGCGGAGGGTCCGCCATTCCCGGCGTCACCCACCGCAACGCCAGAACGCACCCGCGACCTTCCTAGCGCGATTGTGCCCTCAACCTTCCGGTGTTGAAAAGCGGTGCGATGGTCTGATGGTCTAGACGTTCGCGAGTAAAGGCCCATCAGCAGCTAACCGCGCTAGTGAAGGCAACGGACCACTCGTACCCTGACGATTTCAAGGGAGGCGCGCGTTATCAGGTGCGCGCCTCCCGGCGCTTCGCACTCAATGCATGACGCTGCGGTTAGACAGCCGGTCGGCATGTCGTTCAGAGTGGTCGGTATCGTCCCGCCACGTCCGCTCTCCGCACGAGCATCTGAACATGTGGATGATGTTGCCCGTGCCAGCGTCCACAATGGTTCGGACCAACTCCAGCTTCTCGCTGCACGTTGAACACGGCTCTGTCGACGCGCTTTTAGCTTCTATGACCTTCTCGGCCCAGAACAACTGCATGGTTGGCTCCGTCGCTTGAGCTACCCTAACTAGAACTACCTTGAGGAGAAGGGCGGGGGTTGCAAATGGCTGAATGAGAACGGCGTGTTCGCCTAGAGGAACACTCACACCGCCTCCGTGGATGTTGGAATCGGAAGGGGCCGCTCTGAAAGCGGCCCCTTGGCGGCCGGTACAATCTTCATCGGGATGAAATACTCAGCCCCGGCAGTGGTCACCTTAGAGGCAGCACTGCACCGAGGGGATTCCGGTAAATTACTGATCGCAGCACTGTCCTAATTCCTCCCCGCTAGTATCTCGAATTACAGACCGAGCATCCACACGGCGAACGCAGCGCACAAGCAAATTCCGCCCAGGACGGCCATTCCAGCAAAGAACCGTTCTGTTCGGTCCACCGCGATCCCCTCCGGATCCGCCCATGGCCTCATAACGTTTAGGCAGCGCAAATGGGTCCTAATCTATCAGAGCGAGTGTTTCGGCTGCGCCCGACCGTGATCGCCGGCGAGCGGCTCGATGAGGATTTTGTCGGTGGTATGGGACGGCATTAACAGGCGGGCGGCCCGGCACACTGCCCCCGCCGAAGAATGTGCCGAGCCTAGCCAGTCAGTCCCGCTGGTCAAATCATGACCGGCTAAGGTCGATAGTGGGGCAGCAATGTGGCTTTGCAAATTGCACGGCGGCAACACCTGTTAGGTTTTTCATAGTCTGAACGATTGGCGCCATGTGTCGGCCGCCAGCTCGCCAGAATCGCGAGCGCAAATCGATTGCGTCTTGGACATCGATCGATTCCGCGCTGGTCCGACCGAAGCCCCCGGACTCCCCGCTCCACTGCTTTCAGCCCCCAGCCCCAGCGATGGAGCGGGGCTACCGCGCGCAACTGCTTGCCCATCTCCGCGAGCGCGGTGATGGCGGCTGGCTTCGCTGCGACGACTGGCCGCTCCGGGTCCTAACGCCGCGGTGATCAACTTCCTACGGCAGCGACCCTCGGAGGTCTGCGACACCAAAATCCAAGTTGGCTCGGCCACCGTTCTCAATATTGGTCAGGGTCCGGGCCTTGCTGCGTTCTGACACAACAATATTTCGAGTGAGGACCGCGCCAAGTAGGAACGTCGTAGCCGTCAGCCCACTCAGGACCGCCAGAAATAGATTGGACCAGCGCATCATACTGCACCCGTGCGCATCGCCCCGCCCGCTGCAACTTGCGTCGTTGAGTCGTTAGGCGATTTGGTGGCGCGGCGGTGGCATGCTCCGAAATTGCCGCGGCTTACCGCGCCCCCCTGTTTTGGGGCCAATGGCCGCGCCGCCTAAAAGGGGATTTGTCCCTTGTCCCGCTGTCCGCAGCAAGCAGCGATCTACGTCATGCTTCCCGGCATAAAGCAGCGGATCGAGACGCTAGCCGAGGGCCCAGAGCGGCCACACGATCGTTCGCCCCGCCCGGTTCGGCGCGGTGATGACCGCCTCGTCGGGCACATCGACCCACACCAGCTCGCTGTCATCGGCATCGCTGCGCGGCACGCGGACGCGAAGGTGACCGGCGCTGCTGATCCAGTCGGCGTCGGCGATCGTTCGGCCATCGGCGACCGAGCAGCACGGCCCCATGCCGCTGCTCAGGCCGTTGAACCACGCGCGCAATTCCGGAGATGAGCCAGCATATTGGCGCCTCGATCGCTGGCTACAGCGCCAGCCACCAAACCGCCAGCGCGACCATGACGACGACCGCCGCGACGAAGATCAGCGCTTGCGTGTTCGACATGCGCCACATCGCGCACCGCCTTTTGTGTGCGAGATGGTACAATAGTTAAGCGCGGTATGATAAGGCGACCCGCAGCAGAGCGATGCCGGAGCGTCGGTCCTGCGCAGCGAGTGATGGCTCGTTCCACTCGCCCGCCTTGGTAAGACAGGCTGCCGCGATCTCGCGCCAGACCAGATCCACGACCGCGTCGATGTTGCGCCTGACCGTCGTGTCGCGCGAGCAGCGCGCCGCCATGCCGGACAGATGCGTCAGGACGGTGCCCGCGATCTGATCGATCAGTTCGTCGGCCGCGTCACGCCGCACCAAGGTGCGCTTCTTCTCCTCAATCTTGATCTGCAGCAGTTCGGTCTTGGCGTTGACGTGATCAGCGTCGGCTTCCGTGCGGGGTGAGTGCTTGTGTTCGCGCCGCAGGTGCCGCAGGTACGCAACACGGCTCTGGTCCAGCGGGAAGCCCTGACCATGCCGCTGGATCACGCCTTCCGCTTCGAGCTTGCCGGCTGCAATCGAGGTGCAGTGCGAGTGCCGACGCGCTGACGGTCTCGCGCATGATGGACCGCCGTCGAGAGATAGCCCCGTCGGTGACGACCTCGGTCATCAGCGTCATTCCTGTTCGTCCCGGCAGGATACTCCAATTGCGGCGTCAGCGTGAAGGCGGTCGATGGAGCAGTCGTTCACGAAGATGAACGTGAGGATTGATCCAGGTCAAAGGTGCGAAGCTCCAGCGCGCGAGACTTCGGGCGGACCCGCGGTCAACGCGATGCAGGTGTCCGCGGCTTCCTCTCTCGAAGAAGGAGTACGCTAATGTTGCGTCGAATTCTCATCGCTTCGGCAGCCGCAGCCACGCTGCTGGTCACCTTCACTCCCGATGACGCATTCGCCCGCGGCGGTCGCGGCGGCGGCATGCGCGCCGGAGGCTTCCACGGCGGTGCCGTGCGAGCAGGAGGCTACCGCGGGGGCGCAGTCGCGGCTCGCGGATACCGGGGCGGCGCTGTCGCTGTGCGCGGCGGGCGCTACGGCTATCGGGGTGCGTATGCAGGGGCGTATCGCGGGTACCGCTACGGGGTCGGTGCGGCGGCAGTGGGTGCGGCTGCGGTCGGCGCGGCTGCGGCGGGGTCCTACTACCGCGGCGGCTGCGGCTACGACGCGTACGGCAACTATGCCTGCCCCGGCGGGTACTATCCGTACTGAGCGGCGCGACGCCGTTTAACTGCTATGGGGGCATGGCGGACACGCCCCCATCTCGATTTATGAGAACGCGTCCTTGGCAGACTGTTGCCTAACCCGCAACTGCATCCACGGATTCGCGGCAGATAGTCTCAATAGAGGCGGTCGCACGTAACCCGCATTTTCACGCGCGCCGGAGGACCAGGACGACCCTGCGGACGGTCCGCCATCACCGGCGTTTCGCGCATCAAAGAGAACGTTCGCCACACAGTTCGGCGACATCAGCCGTGACGTTCTCGATCTCATACGGCTTCTCCCATCGTCGCACATGCTGGAAGCGCTCGGGGATGATCTCGACACCGTAGCCAGTCGTGAAAATGAAGGGCTTTCCGACACGCATGAATTCGTCCGCGACCGGAAGGGATGAGCAACCGCGCAGGTTGATATCGACCACGGCGACATCGAAACAATCGTGCTCGACAGACATCGCGTCGGCGAGTTCAGTGACCGGCCCGACCACATGAGCACCGAGCGCCCGGAGAGCGTTCGCGAGGTCGTCTCCGATAAGATACTCATCCTCGACAACTAGAACTCGGCAGTCCTTCAAGGAAGGTTCGTTGTGGTGGGCCATCTGTTCCACCTCGCGTCGTTCTGCCTCGTTGAGACAAACGCAAATCGACGAAAGCGTTCCCTTGTGCGGTTCCAAGTTCCGCTACGCAGCTTGCCGTGTGGTGTGGACAAGGGAATTCCTCGTAACGTTTCGGCAAAAGCGTTATTGTTCGGCATCACCGGCCAGGCTTCGTCCGTAGGCGCCGGTGGCTGAGAGACCGCTAGCGCTCCCGCCTATAGCGAGATGGATCGGTCCCGGCATCTTCAACATCTTGAACAAGCTGGGCGCCACTTGCTGCGTGGCGAGCAGAAGGTTTCCGACCAAGAACAGCGTATCGAAGATCTTGAACATCACGGGCATGACACAACTTTGGCTCGCGCACTCTTGGAAACATTCCGCGGACGCAAACGCAATTCGTTGCGCACCGCGATCAAATCCTTAGAGAACTAGACCATGCTCGAACTAGGACCTGTTAGGGATTGCGGTCGGCGCGTCTTTCGCCGGGAAGGCCGTACAGCGCGCCGGGAGCGCGGGATTACAGGACAACGGCCGGCCTTGTTCGCCCGGTGCCTACGTTACCCCTCTGTAGGTTCCCCAACTTGCCAGTCGCGCGGCTGCATCGGCGATCTCGTCCGGCGCGCTGATCTTCAGCTTTTCAAGTAGGCGGACACGCTGTTCTGCGACTTGCGTTGCGGTGCCACCGAGCCGCTCGGCGATCTGAGCATCCGTTTTCCCGGCGACAAAGCGCCTCAGGAGTTGCTTCTCGCGTGGACTGAGCGGTAGGTTGGTCATTGGTGCAGTCTCTTGCACCTCGACAGCGCAGACTCTTCTATCGCCGTTTTCGTGCGCAATCGTTTCTCAGCGACGGCAACGCGGTGCGCCACGACGGGATGTCGGACTTTTGCGCGCAGGGAAGGCTTCTCGAAGCAAGACTGGGCCGCCTCTCACTGCACGCGCATGAACCTATTCCGTGAGCGTTGACTTGGATCAATACCGCCAACGGTGTAGGGGTGTTGTGCCGATTTGGAGGAAGTTCCAATGCGCACATTGGCTTTGACGCTTTTGACGATGGGTATCATTTTAACAGCAGGGCACGCCCGGGCTCAAAGATATGATCCGGCTTTTCCCGTTTGCTTGTATGTCGTCTCTTTCGGAGCCAGCCCTTACTATAGATGCAGCTACACGACGATGGACCAATGCAGGGCGTCGGCCAACGGTCAGATGTGCATCCTCAACCCGTATTACGCTGGTGCGACGGCGCCTGCGAGAGGGAACAATCGGCGTTATTCTCGCCAAGTCGGATCACGATCAACCGCGTACGCTGTGACCAGATCGTACGCGCCACCTGAGCCACCGATCCACTACCGGACTGCACCGTACAATCAATACAATGCACCGTATTATGGAGCTTCCCAAGGTTACGCGCCTGGCGAGAAACAACGATTTCTCGAAAGTGTGAGACGACAGATGTAAAGTCCGACTTCCACCAGCCGCCGAGGCGCCCACTCAGGCGGCCCCGCGCCGCTGTCTTGTCTAGAACAGTCGCGATTGGAAAGTCACACAGTAGATTTTCAGAAGTTTTCGCGTGGCCCCCCAGCGTGAAAAACCCAGCCACCGAAGGGTACGATATGTTGCCAGCATATTGGACCTCTTGGGACATGGAAACTGACCCGCGGCCAATAGGGAGAGACGCGTGGTGGCGGCAGGTGGGTGGCTGATGATTAGTAGCTTGGAGCTCTTACCTAGCGGCGCTCGAACCCGCACCCCACTCTAGCGTTTCGCGGTAGGTTAGAATGTGAAAAAAATGTCAGGCCGCTCGCTGCTTGTGAGATGTGATCCAGCATCAGCCAGAAATATCTCCTTCATGACCGGATCGCGCGCTCGAGCCGACCCTGCGTAGATCGACAGATATTCGCCTGTCGATCTGGAAGCCGCGGCGGAAAGTTCTGCGCGGCCCGGCATCCGGTTTACGGCCTACGTAACCGCAGCTGGAGCTTTGGTCGGGGAGCAATAGCGGAAGTGCGGTCTTACTCCGCAAGCGAGCCCCGGGGTGCGTTCCGCGCGATCAGCGACTTGAGTTTGTTGAAGGCTCGGATCGCGATGCCCAACGGGATCGGATAGGTCAGGTGGACGAAGAGCAGCCTTCTTCACATAGCCCTCGGCGTGCCATTTGGCGCGCGCGCCGCTGCGAAAAAATATCACGTCACCAACGCCATAGCGCTTCGGCGGCATGCCGTCGATTTCGAGCACGATTGATCCTTCGAGGATCATGATGGTCTCATCGAGATCGTAGTACCAGTTGAACTTGCCTTCGGTGCACGACCAGATCATGGCGTGGGCAGTGTGGCACGCGCTCGACGACAGCAGGCGGGAACGGGCTTCCGGATTGCCTTCAATGATCCAGGATGGCTCGATCGGCGACGGATCGAGATCCGTCTTGTAGTGCCACGTCTCAATGGCAGCGAGCGGCATCGGTTTTCCCCACTGCAGATTACACGGCCCCAGGTTCCGGGTTTCGTGCGCTCAGAAAGGCTCCCAGCTGACTTCAGAACGAGGTATTTCTTTCGGGTTGGTATTCAGGATCTGCATCAAGTGTTCGGCTTCCTCCATCGTCAGATTGGCTGCCAAACGGGGCCCAATATGCGCCGGCCCCTTACGCTCTCGATCGTAAACCATCCAACCTTCGCGTCCTTGCCGAATGACAAACCTACCTTGTGAAGTTGCATCGCCGCTCAAGGATTGTTCCTCCCCAATCGCTGACTCGATCAGCGACGATAGGGGCTCTCATTCCCTCGGCCTGTATTTGCCTATGTGAATCGTTTGTAGATTTCGGGCTGCGGCTTCCGGGTTGGCGCAGGACGTTCGGCGGTGAGCTTCATGCAGCGGATGCTCCGCGTTGGCGGGCGCACTGGGCCTGAGCCTGGGCAAGGTCCTGCCATGCCAGAGCAACACGCAACCATTTCAAACGGTCGACCGGGCAGGTAGCGGCTACGGCGTTGCGCATCGCCTCTTCGGCTTCGATGCGCGGATCAGCATCTTGGCTCATCCTGCCCCTATAGCTGGTACAGCTTAATGACCGACGAATGAACACAGCCGGGAAACTACGGCCGGTAGGAGTTCGAGATCGCGTCGCGCGTGCCGGCTTATCAGGCCCGGTTTGGCACGACGTTCAATGCGCCTGCGCCGCATTGCAAACGGGCCATGGCCTCCGAATTAGACCGGACTTGCGCCGAAACCGCACGCGTATAGGTTGTAGCCGGGCTGAGGGGGATTCGATGGCTAAGACACCGATTTCTGCCGGTGATTTGGGCTGGATCATTCTCGAAGAGTTGAGGGATAGCGGCGATTGCCCGATAGGCGTGGCGCTTGCAGTCATTCCTGAGCCCGATGGCGATTGGCGTGTAGTCATCCAGGCACACAGCCGCAATGCGATGACAACAAGGTGCCTGCGGCGCATTGCAAGTATCGAGAAGAGGCTAAAAGCCGTTTATGCGGTGGATGAGGCGTGAAATCATGGGCCAACCCGCTGATGGATCCAGGCCGAGCTTATCAATGTAGTGGTGGCCGGCGTCACGCAAGGTGACGAGCTTGCGCCCGCCAACCTTGAAAGGATCTCGAAGGGCCGCCCCAGCCCCGATCTGTCATTCCTTGCGTGTAGCGCTAGGGGCGCTTTGTTGTCCACAGTGTCGATCGCGACACACTGCATTGGCGCGACTCGTCGTAGGCTTTTGCCGCGTCTTCATGGGCGCGTTTCCTCCCTAGCCTTGAGCCCGTCGCGAATGGCGGGCTTCCTTCGATAGGACGCATCAATTGGCGGTTTCGGCCTGTAGGAGCCGGGCATAGGTCCCGCTCTCGTGCAACTCGAGCCAACCGCGCTCGACCGCCATCTTGATGCCGGCGCCGAACTCCTCGCAACGGCGCGTTGATCTTCTCGATATGGATGCGACCGTCTTGCACGGGCTCGATGCTAGTGGCGATCTCGACCAGCTTCCGTGCTGCCTCCGAGTTGGCGAAGGGACGTTCGGTGGGTGATTTCTGTCACAGATAAAAAATCGGTCCTCAGGCATCTACACGAGCAGTGAGGCGCTGGCTCGCTTCGAGCCAGATGTTGTTCACAGATACAAACTCTTTGGATAAATCATCATGATGCGTGAACTCATCGA
>NZ_JBBIAM010000165.1:0-17078 GCF_054185185.1 Bradyrhizobium sp. UFLA05-153 | reverse complement strand
ATCAATGGTGGCCCGACGAACGACGCGATGTTGGTCGCCGTAATCGTTGATCGCATAATGTTGCGTGGTCCCAGATCGCGACATCACCCGCCTTCCAGCTCCAGCTGCTTATCTCGACCTGCCGCCGCCCCTCCAGGGGTTTCAGCGCCGATGCGCGCTGCGCGCTTGATGACATCGGCACGCGGAATGACGCGAAGCGCTCCTGCTCGGCGTCATCGACATGCCGAAATTTTGGGATGAGCATCGACGAAGGTCATATTAGCGTGCCACATAAGCTAGATTGCGGGCGCAGAAAGGGCCGGGAGATCACGTGATGGTGCTCTTGCGCGGGCCTCATGTTACCGGGCAATCCCTAGCAAGCACCGCGCAAATCGCGGAAACGGGCGCCCGCCGCTCATTTCAACGACATCGGTCATCTTGGAACCTGCAAGGGTAACAACGTGCTCCAAAGACTCTCGTGCTGTATTGTCGCGGATACAACAAGCGCGCGTCGAGACGTAGCCAAACCACCGGGAATGCATCGACAATCTTCCAAACGACTTACTAAGGGCCAAGAGATCCTGTGAGCCTAGGAGCTTGGAGTCCAGAGCGCCTCTAAGGGGAGGCTCTACTCAAGACGATGTCGGTGAGCCATTCAACGGCCACATCGCCTGACGAATTTTGGTGCCGCTCCAGAAGCGCATCGATGTCCTGAGCGATTGCGGCGGCGCCAGATCGATCGATCGCCTTTTTTATATGCGACATGGTATAACAGTAGCCCCGAAACTGATTTGCGGTAACCGTCTGGCACCATTCTAGTTTATTTCGCTCTACCGCTATTAGATCCGAACGCGAACGGAGTTCCGTCTCAAAATCGACTTTCGCGTAGCTGCCGGAAAAATCCGAGTAGTGACCCCGACAATATTCAGGGATATGGCGTTCTTGAAAGCTGTAGAAGTCATCCAGGAATGCACTCTTCCAGTAGCGGTGGTTGTTCTGCAGGAGCAGCAACGTTCCAGAACGCTTTAGCACTCTCGTGGCCTCTTGGTAAAATAGCGGCCTATCGAACCAGTGGGCCGATGTTGCTGCTGTTACAAGGTCGCATGAACGATCTGGCAGCGGGAGGTTCTCAGCAAACCCGACCAGCACCTCGAACCCACCAAACGTGGCTGAACGCTGCTTAGCGATTTCCGCCATGTCCGAGTTCGCATCAACGCAGGTCAACCTCTCAATGCTTGGCATTGACTCCATGAGTTGTCGACTGAAGATGCCGGTTCCGGCACCAACATCCGCGGCTGACCGAATCGGCGCAGGTCCCGCATGATAGCGCGACAGGATGCCAAAGATGTCCTCAGGATATTTGGGTCTATACTCATCATAGCCTATCGCGCGACCATCATAGAGCTCCCATGTAATGGGCTTATTCATGACCACCTCCTTCGTTGAGCACTCAAGGTTACAATCGCCCTCCTGGCACTGTTGGTTCCGGCCGCTTCCGGCACCAAAAAGCAGACCAACCAAAATTATCGCGCAGCCTAGGACGCCGGTCGTTGCCGAAGGCGGCACGAGCGGCGGTATGAGCGCGGCTCCATCGTTTCGGAATTCGTCAGTAGCTGCGAGGACCTGAGATGAGAATAGCAAGCGCCGTACCAGTCGGGACACTCTCGAAGATCGGGCGTCAAATCAACGGCTTCAGCGGATCGAAAGACCGATTGCGATGTGTTAAGCACATCGAAGCAATTGCGACTTGCGTCGGAGATCCGACAGCACCGTTCGCACTGAACACGACATTAGCTGATATAGATGAAGACAGCCAAGGTCGTCTAAGGCGGGACGCGTCTTGCTCGTTACACCTGCGGTGAGCGCTGGCCGCGTAGCGAAGGTGAGCAGCTGCAGCGCTTACAACAAGCTGAAACCACCACCCGATTTGCACTTCACGACGATTGCGTCGCCAGGAGCAAGTTCGATGTCGCTCCTGACTAAAAGAGCCGCAAATCCAGCGTACAAGCCTTGCGCTCTGGTCAACTACCAACGTTAGCAATTGATTGACATGACAAACGCATGGCATTCATTGCCTAATGAACGTTGCAGAGGTCAAGATGTCATTTACAGGGAATCGGCATGCAACATCAACCAATATCTGCGCTCGCTAACGGACCTGATCGAAACGCTGACTCGTCGGCCGCAGAAGGGCTGCGCGATCTGATCTGCTTCAACGCTGACTTCTGCTCCGCCATGTAAGCGCATGGCGCACTCTGTAGTACGATCGCCATGCGCGCGGGGTTTCAACCTGGCGGATAGGTAATATCTGGCGAAGCAGAGTAGCGGCAGCCAAACAGTTCGGATCACCTTCACGAGCTCTACAGTCAGCTGAGGAGTTAGCGCACATGTTGGCGCAACGATTGTCTTTATTTTCAGGTTCGGGCACTGCTGCCGCCCGTGAGGCATCCGAGGCTGCTGCCGCAGCCGGTCGTCAGGTCATCGATCTCGCAGCCGGAGAAGTTATCATCGAGTCACCATTATCGGTGCGCGAGGGAGCGATTACTGCGATCAATGCTGGGGCGAACCGCTATACCGATTCCATCGGTATGCCGCCACTTCGCAAGGCTGTCGCGGAAAAGTTGTCGGCGGAAACAGGCTTCGACTGGAATGCGGACGATATCGTTATCACTGCAGGTGCAAAGCAAGGATTGCTCGACGCTGTCTTGACCGTGATCGATCCGGGTGACGAAGTTATTATCATTCGACCCTGCTGGCCGACATTCCCGTCCCAAGTTCTTCTTGCTGGCGCAAAGCCCGTGTTCGTTGAGGCTCGCCCCCCTACATATATCCCCGACATCACCACAATCCGCGCCGCCGTCACACCGCACACGAAGGCCATTATCATCAACTCGCCGAACAATCCTACCGGCGCAGTTTATGATCGAACGACTCTTCAGGCCATCGGTGATCTCGCAATTAGCTATCAGCTCTGGATCGTCTCCGACGAATGCTACTCCAGCTTCGTATTCACAGGTGCGCACCATGAGTCGATCGTCATGGCGCATCCCGGCGTGCGTTCACGGACGATCCTGGTCAGCGCCTTCTCCAAGGAGTTGGCGATCACCGGTTGGCGCCTAGGTTATTTCGCAGCCCCTCGGGAGATCGTTTCCGCCGCCAAGAAGCTGCAAAGCCATACGACCTCCAATCCCAACGTGATCGCGCAGCACGCAATCCTGCACCACCTCCTGGTCGGTGACGGCAGCTTTGAACGAGCGATGCATCAACGCCTGTCCGTGGCTCGCAACACCGGTCTCCTCATTCTGTCTGATTTGAACGAGGTAGCCACGCCGAGCGCAAAAGGCTCATTCTTCTTTTATCTTGATCTGAGTAGGCTTGTCTCTGGTCTGCCGGTTAGAAGTCCCATTAGATCCGCCGACGATATTGCACGACTGATCCTAGACGAAGCCGATGTGGCATGCGTTGCCGGCACCACCTTTGGTGACGTGAACGGCCTGCGTCTCTCCTTCGGTGCTCCACCAGACCTGATGGAGACCGGACTGCGACGCGTAGTCGAGACGCTGAACAGCCTGAAAGCCAGGCAAGCAGCGGCCTGAACACTCACCAGACGGGCTTGAAGTGCGGATTCCAGTGACGTCTGCTGGCTCGAGGCCTTCAGCGATCTTCCCGTCTGGTAGGGAAAGTTTCGCATTGTCGATGGGCGCCTTGCGCGGCACCTTTCCACTAACTGACAGCCGGAGCAAGGTGATGATCGGGTATCTACGCGACTATGCAAATGCTATCACGGCCCTCGCCTATCTGTTTGCCGTCATCGGGCTGTTCTTGGCCTTCAATGGCAAGATAGAGCTCGGCGTTGCGGCAATGCTCTGGACCTGGTTTCTGGACCATTGGGACGGGCTTGTTGCTCGCAAGACTAGCCATCTTCGCCGTCCAGGTGCCGCGGAATTCGGCAAAAGCTTCGATGG
Organism: Bradyrhizobium sp. UFLA05-153; assembly: GCF_054185185.1. Classification (NCBI taxonomy): domain Bacteria; kingdom Pseudomonadati; phylum Pseudomonadota; class Alphaproteobacteria; order Hyphomicrobiales; family Nitrobacteraceae; genus Bradyrhizobium; species Bradyrhizobium sp. UFLA05-153. The sequence continues at coordinate 13,134 of NZ_JBBIAM010000165.1, read as the reverse complement.
CTTTGCCGACTTCATCCATGGCGTCTTGTTCCCGGCCGCTATCATTATGCTTGTTGGTCGAGCGTCGGCACTGTCGCTCTTCGCCAGTCTCCTCCTGGTTTTGGCGGGTGCGATTAGGCTGAGTTATTTCGAGAACATCGGACTAACCGCTGACGCTCGGTTCATTGGGATTCCGGTTTCGTATGATACCCCATTACTTGCCGTGATGTTGTTGCTCCGACCGCTAATGTCCGGAGAAACATTCGACACGGCACTAGCTCTGCTTTTTACAGTGCTTGCAGTCCTCCACGTGTCCACTTGCGTAAAGGTCCCGGCAATTCGAGGCATCGGCGTTCCGGTCGCCACCGTCGCAGCGATTGCAGTGTCGTTAGCTCTGATGGCCAGGACATTCATATAGCTGGAAGCGCACTGTCTAGGAGGTTCCAAATGAACAATGCTTTTCCAGCGGCGGGAGCCCCACTTCAGAATCATGTTGACGAACGGCTCAACAGCCCGATCGCGCTTAGGCTGAACCCGCCACCGCCAGTGCCACATGTCTTTGATCCCGTCTTCAGCACCGCAACAACCAACATTTTGGCAAGGGAGCCTCTCAGCGAAATTATCGGGCATCATCGTTGGTGCGGAACCGTAAACGACCGGCGAGCTGGTGCTGAATTCTGTGCCTCGCGCCTGGGTTATCAAGCTGACGAAGGGCGCATCGTCCTGACAAGCAGCACACAAAGTACTCTGAACATGCTCATTCCCGGCCTCGTCGGTGCAGGTGGAATGCTAGCCGTGGATGAGCTAACCTATCCGCCGATCAAGGGATTTGCAGCCCGTTACAGTGTAAGCCTGGCGCCGGTCCGGATGGATGACGACGGCATGATCCCGGACGCGCTCCGAAAGGTGTGTCAGATCCATCGTCCGAAAGCGGCGTACCCTCTTTCGACGCTTCAAAACCCGACCACCGTCACCATGTCGTTGGAAAGACGCAAGGAAATCGTCGCGATTGCCAGAGAGTTCGGGGTCTCCATCATCGAGGATGATATCTACAGCCTTATTCCGCGAAATGCGCCGCCACCACTTTCTGCACTTGCCCCAGAAATTTCTTGGTATCTGCTCGGCTTGGCCAAGAGTGTCGCGCCGGGAATGAAGGTAGCCTATGTCGTTGCGCCGTCAAAGGAGGCGGCGGCGAGTCTATTTTGGCCGGGAGTCCGGGCAACCTTTTGGATGACGGCGCCCTTTAGCGCTGCACTCGCCACAGAATTGATTGAGACTGCATCGATAGGAAAGATCCTCGATGCTGTTCGTAGCGAAACCGCCGCGCGGCATACTTTGGTCCGTCAATACCTCACAAAGATCGATCACCGACTTGGGGATGGGGGTCTCCATGTCTGGATGCCAACGCCGCCTAACATAACAAGTACCGATCTAACCATGCGGCTTGAGCAAGCTGGCGTGCTTGTATCGGCGAGCAATGGCTTCACGATTGGTGAAGCGGATGAGCCAAGAGCGATTCGGTTCGGCCTCGGCAACCCATCAGACGACTCAACCCTCGAAAGGGCACTCAGGATCATCTCGGGAGAGTACGACAGATACTGAGCGGCCGTAGGCGCGGCGTCATGGAGATAACAATATGTCCCTAGAGAGCACGACAACGAACCAACTTGCGTCGGGCCAGATGCGCGGGCTCTGTGACGATTTTGATAATCTCGGCTACACTTATCAGTTTGGCCCGAAGTACCCGCCGCGCATTGCAGAACAATTGAGGTCCCGTGCTGCGTGATTGCAAGGGTGGTCGCATCATTGAGGTCGACCCCGTGACCGGCCTGTTCACGCGAAGGCCCGCCGCGGTTTTGGGCTCTAGCTGTCAGATCTTCGCGACCCAGCCGAATGAAGACATGCGGCGGCACGGGGAGTCTCGAACGCCATCCGGCATGCTCGTGCAAGCGGAAGACGGCTCTACTCAATTGGTGCAGGCGCAGCGCGTCCTGGCGCCTGGGGGCGTCCTCGCGATCGTTCAATACAAGAAGGGTACTGCTTTCGCGGATGACCTTCTCTCGGTCATCGACGTAGCACTCCCCGGTTACGAGCGGAGACGGCATTCCAGACCTGAGGGCGGCTACTCAGATATTGCAAGTACGGCCGAGTTAGGCGCCGAAGCACGCCTGAAAGACGGCGAAAAACATTCTCTTTTGCCGAATTATTCGATCGTGAAAGGTTCGAGCATCGTGCGCTGTCGTTCACAATCGTGCAGTAACCGCGAAGGAGAATGTGCCACTCTTTCGGTGTCTCTTCGAAAGCACTGCAACAGAAACGCGCTGAGATGCGTTACGAGACCGAAATCATCACAGCGCGTCGCACCTAGTTAGTAGAACAATCGTCCGTCTGCGGATGGTGGAGATCAGAATGCACTTGGTATTGAGCGGCGCAACATTAATCGATGGACGTGGAGGCAAGCCAGTTTCAAATGCTCAGATCGTTGTGGAGGATGATCGCATAATTGCCGTCGGCTCTGCAGTTGAGTTGACTAAACAAGCTGACGCGAGATTTATAGACCTGACTGGGAAGTATCTTTTGCCAGGCTTCATCAATGCTCACGACCATCTAACAACAAAACGAATTCGCGGCTCGCGGACAGATCGCGCGGGTGCTGATGATGCGCTAATGGTCACGCGGGGCATCCAAAACGCACTAGTAAACCTGCGAGAGGGCATAACAACAGTTCGTGACGCGGGCGCCCCCAGAGGATTGTCGCTGTCAGTCAAATCTGCGATTACAAGATCCGATATCGTCGCGCCTCGCATTCTGGCCGTCGCTCAAGGCCTTACTGAAACAGCGGGCTACGCGCACGAGTTTTTTGTGGAGGTGGATACTCCTCTCGAGGCGAAGAAAGCTGCTGGAACAATGATTAAGCGCGGCGCTGATTTCATCAAGTGTATGGCCAGCATCGAATGGAACCGTGACGAAGACGAGCCATTGAGCGCTGTCAATATGGACGTCGCAACGATGCAGGCCGCTTTCGATCTTGCGCACCACCATAACCGCCGATGCATGGCGCACGCGCTTTGCGGCGAAGCGATCGCAAATGCTGTCGAGGCTGGAGCTGATACCATCGAACACGGCGTATTCCTCAACGCTGCGACCGCAAGGGCTATGTCAAAAAGGGGCGTCGGTCTGGTGCCCACTCTCAGTAACTACAAAGAGCTTCGAAATGACTGGGGACGAGGTCAAGGCATCAGACGTCACAGCGCCAAGATCGTTGAGCGCCACAACATGGGCTTTCGACATGCTCTTGACGCAGGAATCATGGTTGCCTTTGGTTCGGACAGCGTGGGAAATCTGATCGATGAGTGCAGTACGATGCAGGAATGGGGGATGACTCCAATGCAATGCATTGAAGCCGCCACCCAGAACGCCGCAATCCTATTAGGCATCGATGATCAAGTCGGGACTGTTGCTGCGGGAATGGCAGCCGACCTCGTCATTCTCGGTGCAGACCCGATATCAAATATCACGGCGCTTGGCGAGGTGGAGATCGTGATTAAGTCGGGCCGAGTAATAGATCCGGCAATGTTGCCGATATAGTTCCCCAGGGCGAGTGGGGTTGTTGCGACCTGGAGAGATGCCCTATAATCCGGAAGCAGAGGGGCCCGGCTCCTTCCATTCTGTCCTCCTCTCTGACGATCATGATCTTTATTGGCCATGAGGGTAGGCCCTTCGACCGAAATCTCAGGCATCAGAGGCTGCTCCCTCACTCTGTGGTCCTCAGACCCGTCTACGAATGTTTGCCGTCAGCGCTAACCACAGCAAACACGAGAGGTGAATTGCGGAAGCAGCACTTCGAACGAGTGCTTTTACTGATGCCGCGTGAATCCCAGAGTTGCCGGGCCACCTCTTGATTCCACCTGGATCCCGCGATTATTGGTCTATCGGACGATAGAAACGATCGGGCCGAAAGGCGTCGAGCTCCTCAATTAGTGCGCCCGTTGCAATTTCCGTGGTTAACAGTAGCGCGACATACGGGGCAAGCGTGATACCTGCATGCGCAACCGCAACGAATATCCGCTCTTGACCAGGTAGTCGGCCGACAATCGGGTAGCCATCTTTGGAAACGGGACGGATCCCTATCTGCGCGGTAATGGATGCTCCAAAGGAAGGTTCTTTGAGCTCGCCCTTTACCGACAAGACATGCCGCCCGGCAGCCTTGGCCGCTATGCCAGCGTCGCGGAGGTCCGTGCGATCGTGTGCATTGCCGACGATGAGAGACGAACGCCCGTTTGCCCGGAAATGAATATGATTAGCAAAGACAACATGCTCGATCGGTGGACCGAAATACTGTAGCAGGGTAAGCACCTCGGGCATCTCATCAACAAGCGGCGGGCATGCGAGATCTTCAAGGAGAAGATTGATCCCGATGCCACTAGCAAGCACGACTGCATCGACAAGATAGGAAGTACGATTAGTCCACAGCACGACGCCTTGGTTGAGAGGCTCCATTCTAGTACATTTTTCAGAAACGTAGTGGACGAGCCCGTTACCAACGGCAGTGTCGATCACGCACTTTGTGAAATAAACAGAATCGAGCCATCCCTCTTGCGGGACTCGCACAATAACCTCGGGACGCCCGACGATGCTCAGATTTGGCTCAAGGCTTAACGCATCATTTCGTGACAGGTACTCTACCGTTCTTCCCTGTCCCTCGGCCATTTTTGCTGCCTGAAGCAGTTTCTTGTTTTCCCTGGATTTGGTTGACCAACGCAATGTTCCCGTTCTTCTAATGGCGTCTGCCACACCAATCTGACCTGCAAGTTCCGCATGGTAGTCAAGGGCTTCGGACCTGAACTGCATGTAGTCCGAAGTCGCCCCCGTGAAGAAGTTAAGGCAGGCGAAACTTGATCCGGTCGCCCCGGAGCCAGGGGCGGCACCATCAAACAATAGCACGGTCATTTCATTTCTGGCGAGATGAAGTGCCAACGACGCGCCCATCATCCCGGCGCCGACAACAGCGACTAACATCGATTCCTCTCAGCCAGCCATCCGCTTATTGGAGGAGGATGTTCTTGAATCCTGTCTGCCGTATCGTCGTCGATGCAACGCTCCGCGGTAACAGGTATTCGTCGCTGCCCGCGCCCGGCCGGAGAATGTATTGATATCGATGAAGGAATGCCGCACGCCAACATGCGAACTCATCTTGGTCGAGTTGCTGTAATCGAGCGCGACGCCGGCAGGGCCACGCTGACAGAGGTTACACGCCAGGAGGCGCACGAAGCGGCTCTCCGCGTCAAACAGCACCGGCAGTTCAATCAAGTCTGCGACGCGCTCATGCGCTTTCATGAGGAAGAAGAGTTCAAGTCCGGAGCAGGTCTGAACGCGCAACCCCTTCGCAGTGCAGTGTCGATCAGGTCTGTCAGCGAGGACAGATCTCGGTTCATGTTGCATGCCGAATTCCACGTAGGCGCGCTGGCCAGCCCGACCTTCATCAATTGGCAGGTGGCATGTTCCTGTCACCTAGATCAAATGCCAATATTGGTAGTCGACAGGGAACCGACGGAGTAGCGCTAGGTGTTTTGTCCCGGACTTTGATGGTGCATCCTTGTCGCACGATTCGAAGGAAGCGCTATGGGACAAATTTTACACGGCTGCGCCACCACGACGGAGGCAGTCCGTCGAGCAATACAAAATAGTCAAGAGAGCCTGAGAGGCCTAGCCAGGCGCTATGGGATCAACCAGAAGACTGTCGCAAAGTGGAAGCAGCGTGAGTCCGTCGCCGATCTCCCGACTGGCCCCAAGAATGCTAAGTCCACCGTGCTCTCCATCGAGGAGGAGGCGATCATCGTCGCTTTCCGGCAGCATACGCTGCTGCCACTCGACGATTGCCTCTATGCTCTGCAGCCCACCATTCCCCATCTGACGCGGTCTTCCCTGCATCGCTGCCTCCAGCGCCACGGCATCAGCCGATTGCCGGAGAGGTCGAAGGCAGCAGGCCCGCGAAGAAGAAGTTCAAGGCTTATCCGATCGGCTATTTCCGCATCGACATCGCCGAGCTCCAGACCGCCGAAGGCAAGCTCTACCTCTATGTCGCGATCGATCGCACCAGCAAGTTCGCGTTCGTGCAACTGGCGAGGAAGACGGGGAGGACCTCGGCCGCGGCCTTCCTCGAAGCTCTGATTGCTGCTGTCCCCTACGAGATCCACACGGTTCTCACCGATAATGGAATCCAGTTCACCTTCCCACCGCGCTATGCGGACGGCCCGACGGCAAGATACGCGACGCACATGTTCGACATGCGTTGCCAAGAGAACGGGATCGAACATCGGCTGACCAAGATCAAGCATCCCTGGACCAATGGCCAGGTCGAACGCATGAACCGCACGATCAAGGAAGCGACCGTCCAACGCTATCACTACGATCGACACGATCAGCTCGAAGCCCACCTCGCCGACTTCATCAACGCCTACAACTATGCTCGGCGGCTAAAGACCCTGAAGGGCCTCACGCCCTACGAATACATCTGCAAATGCTGGACTTCCCAGCCAGAACGATTCAAGCTCAATCCGCTCCAGAAAATGCCGGGACTAAACACCTAAGGCAACCTCGTTTCTGTCCGCGCCTTTCTAACCGTTCATTCGGAACGACCGAGATGCCGATGACCTGAAGATTGGCGTAGCGGCAACGTGCCTCAGGCATGAGCGCGCGCGAGCCGTTTGCGACGACCGCATGCCCCTGAGCAAGTCATCGTCGATGATGCTAGGAAGACCGTAATTTAGCCAGTGCGGCTCCCAATATCAATATAGGGCCAATGCTCCGCTCCCGACCCGTTTCCGGAATTCGGCGTCCTCGACAGGTTCGTCCTCCTCCCGGCCGAGGCGGGGTGATGACGCGCCGGACGAAGTGAATCCGATGTTCACGTCGGTGACGGTCACTCGCGTCATCGATCAGTGGATCCTTGCCGGCACCACTTTGTCCGATCACTAGGACGAGCTGGCTGCTGAAGCCAGGCTTCGTCATGATGCTGCGCTCCGCTCTTCAATGGAAGGCGCGAATCGACGATGAAATCAGCACCGAGCCGGTCCTGCTCGAAAGGCGTTAGGGCATCGATGGCATAGTCTTCGGTCTTCAGCGCACTGAACAGTATTGCTCAGCCCCTTCCGCGCCCCCGCGATTGCGCCATAGGCGAAAGTTCGTCGGTCAGAGGCATATGGAAGCGAAACCGGGCGAACACATAAGGACTCAACGCGCGCCAGTACGTGGTCTCGATATTGTCGAAAGGATTACCGAGGCGTCCGTACTCCCTTTCGTTCAATTGTTCCCGGAACTGGTCGAATGCCTCAAACGATATGGGAGGCAAACGCCCTAAGCATCGGGAGTTGCCGGAACGAGCACAAAAAAGCTGGAGCGGGCCGAGTGGGTACGGCCAACTCGCTGCGACGAAGTTCGCAAGGGCATTGTCGAGCTCGTCGATTCATCTGCCGGCGGCGAGACGAAACGGCGCCTTGAGCGTCGTATGGAAGCCATAACGACTGGGTCGCAGTCGATCGCGCCTCGATAAGTGGGGCAAAGCTGCGGCACGCGGTCTGGGAGGCGTCTCGTCCCATCCAACGAGCGGCTGCTCGTGTCAGCGGATGCCACCAGCGAGGACTGTACAGATCGCGTGGCGCCGCTCGTCGGACATCAGGCGATAGCCTCCGACGCGGCTGCGGCCAAAGACCGTCTCGTCCTGCTCGCCTTTCCAATCTCGAATAGTCTGTCAGTGACAGTATTCCTTACCTCCTCGTCATGGAAGATGCCTACAATCGCGACACCGCGTGCCTTAGCCTCATTGATGAGAGCGGTGACAACCTTACGATTGGAAGAGTCGAGCGACGCCGTAGGTTCGTCCAGAAGGAGGATAGGATAGTCGACCATGAAGCCACGGGCAATGTTGACACGCTGCTGCTCGCCGCCAGAGAAAGTGGCGGGCGCCAGCGACCAGAGCCGCTTAGGGATGTTGAGGCGAGCGAGCAGCTCCTTCGCCTTCACATGTGCGTCATCTACCCGAACACCAATGGCGATCGCCGGTTCGGTGACGACGTCGATGCTGGCGACGCGCGGGATAACGCGTAGGAACTGACTGACATAACCGATCGTGCGCCGCCGAACCTCAACCACTTCCCAAGGTTCGGCGCTGACGAGGTCGATCGATTCACCGTGATGTTGCACGACGATGGACCCGGCGTTTGGCTTGTAGTTCGCGTATAGCGAGCGCAGCAACGTCGACTTGCCGGCCCCAGAGGGGCCGTGCAGGCAAACGCACTCGCCCGCTTGGACATCAAGCGAGATGCCGTCGAAGACTTCGAGTTCTGCGCCGCCCTGAGTGTGAAGCGTAAATGTCTTCGACAGACCGCCGACGCTGACAAGGATGGTCATGAAGCTGCCTTTGGTTAGACCTGCAACACGGAGGAGACGAGCAATTGCGTATAGGGGTGGTGAGGATCGTCGAGGACCTGATCGGTCAGCCCCTCCTCGATCACCCGCCCGCGCTGCATCACCATCAGCCGGTCCGCGAGCAGACGCGCGACGCCGATGTCGTGGGTGACGACAACAACAGCGATGCCAAGTTCGCGGACGAGGTTGCGCAACAAATCAAGGAGCTTTGCCTGGACCGAGACATCGAGGCCGCCGGTTGGCTCGTCCATCAGTACGAGACGAGGGTGGGTAGCAAGTCCCCGGGCGATCTGCAGCCGCTGCTGCATGCCACCCGAGAACACCTCCGGCAGGTCGTCGATGCGCCGCCCCTCGATATCGACCTTCTCAAGCCATTCCAGCGCCGTTGCGCGTAACGAACCGTAGTGCCGGCCACCAGCAGCCATCAGAGGTTCGGCAATATTGCCGCCAGCAGTGATATCGAGGCGCAATCCGTCGCGCGGGTTCTGGTGGATGAGTGAGACCATTGTCGGCAGGAATTGCGCACGCGAGGCTTCATCCATGGCCCAAAGATCAACGACATAGTCGTCAGAGGCGATCCGGACCATGCCTTCATCCGGCTGGATGTGGCCAGCAATGCAGCGGAGTAGCGTGGACTTGCCTGAGCCGCTTTCCCCGACAATGCCAAGAACTTCACCCTGACGGAGCGAAAACGATACCGCGTTGCAGGCTGATACCCGTCCGAAGGCCTTGAAGAGGCGTTCTGCCCGCAGAATTTCCCTCGCCCTCGGTTTCATGCATCGCTCCTTTCGTCGCGACGTTCGGCGCAATAGGCGGTATCTGAGCAGACAAAGGCCCGGGTACCGCGATCATCGAGGAGGATTTCGTCGAGATAGCTGTCCTGCGCACCGCAGATCGAGCAGCACGCCTCAAAGCGCTGCACTGTGAAGGGATGGTCGACGAAATCGAGGCTTTTGACATCGGTGAACGGTGGGATGGCGTGGATGCGCTGCTCGCGTCCCGCGCCGAAAATAGCAAGCGCCCGGCTACGGTGAAGTTTGGGATTATCAAATTTGGGTATTGGCGTTGGCGAGGTAAGATAGCGTCCGTTGACGATGACTGGATAGTCGCTCGACATGGCGACTTGGCCCAGCCGGGAAATGTCCTCGTAGAGGCGCACGTACATTACGCCGTAGCGCGCAAAGGCATGAATCTTGCGCGCAACCGCTTCCTCCGGAATGAAGCGTCGCATAGGCTCCGGCTGCGGTACCTGGAAGACGATGATCTGATCTTCGGTCAGTGGCCGCTCGGGAATGCGGTGGCGGGTCTGGATAATCGTCGCCTCGCCGGTGCGCTCAGTCGTGGCGACATCAGCGACCTTAGCGAAGAAATGGCGGATCGAGACGGCATTGGTAGTATCGTCGGCGCCCTGATCGATAACCTTCAGCCGGTCGTCCCGGCCCAGAATGCTCGCAGTGACCTGGAGCCCGCCGGTACCCCAGCCGGGTGGAAGCGGCATCTCGCGGCTACCGAACGGCACTTGATAGCCGGGCACGGCCACGGCCTTCAGGATCGCCCGCCGGATCATTCGTTTCGTCAACTCGTCCAGATAGGCGAAGCTGTAGCCGACGGCGTCATCCAAGGGGAGGTCAGTCTCCACAATTCACCTCTGTAATCCGGTCCGCTTCTGGAATAGTCTCGGGACTGGGCTGCTCTCTACGTGCGGCGTACTCCGCCCGCATTTGATCGAGCAACTGCATCTCAGCTTGCAAATCGACATAGTGAGGCAGCTTGAGGTGCTGCACCAAACCAGAAGCTGCGACGCTATCGGAATGTGAGAGGACGAATTCGTCGTCCTGAGCAGGGTGGGCGCCCCTCTCGCCCAGTTCGGCCGAGCGCAATGAGCGGTCGAGGATCGCCATGGAGAGCGCCTTCCGTTCGTTATGGCCAAAGACGAGTCCATAGCCCCGCGTGTAACGCGGCGGCAGAGACCCGTCGCCGGTGGTCAGATGCACTGTCTGACATTCGGTGAGGCGGACCGTTCCGACGCCGACCGGTATGTCAAGTTCAGGGATAGAGAGGACAACGGTTGCGTCACCGTAGCGTAGTTCGGCGATGAAAGGATGATTGCGTCCGTAGCCGCGCATGGTCGAGTAGCAGAGCCCCATGAGAAAGCCCTCGTCTCCGCGTGCGAGCGCTTGCAGTCGCTCGTCCCTTCTGGACGGAAACACCACAGGGTTGCGAGTGATATCGGCGACCTTTCCTTCTTCGTTCGGTCGGGCCTCCTCGACGATGTCTGCTCGCGCCAACACGCCGCAGTCTCTCGTCAACGCGTGAGCCATCGCGTTGGGCTCGGGATCTCTAATGCTACCACCCTCGTTCTTCCCTTCGTCGTCGCCGGCGAGATCGGAAAGATCGTCGCCGCCAACATCTCCCAACAACGCGATATCGAGCAAGCGATGCGTATAGTCGTACGTCGGTCCGAGAAGTTGGCCACCCGGCACGTCCTTGTGTGTTGTCGCGATCCGTCGACGCACCACCATCGCCGCCGCGTCGATTGATTCGGTATAACCGAATCTGATCAGCGTAGTCCGGAACGCCCGCAACAGATAGATTGCCTCAGTGAGATCGCCCTCGGCCTGCTTGATTGCCAGTGCCGCTAGTGACGGGTCGTAGAGCGAGCCCTCGCCCATCACCCGATCGACGGCGAGCGACAATTGCTCGCGGATCTGGTCCACGCCGAGATCGGCGATAGCCGGGTTGCCACGCCGGCGTTTGGCGAGAAGCCGGTGCGAGGCGGCGATCGCGGCTTCACCGCCCTTGATGGAGGTGATCATGGTCCTTCGGCCTTAGTCGAGCGCGGAAGGCCGACGACGGTGCTGTCGTCGGTGAGGAAGATGTCGACGCCCAGGGGATAGCGTGCGGCATTCTCCCGCCAGACTTGCCAGAACCAGTCCGGCAGTCCCTGCGGCGCGAGGGTTGCGGTAGTTTCAATTCCCGGTCCGGAGAGCCGGACGGGCGCCCCGCCGGTCAGCGCGGGCACCTGGAGGACAAGCGTCGTCGAGCGGTCTGGATAGGCCGCCTCGCCCGGATGGAAGCCACTGATAGGCGGCAAGCGACCAGCATCACCAATCAGCGCTATGGCCGCAGCCTTCGGATCGGCAACTTGCGGGGCGTTGGTATGGAAATGAAGGTAGCGGCGGACCGGCTCCGTCGAGAGTGCCGGGTCGAGCCAGATCGGGCAATCCGCGTCGGCGAGCGTCAGAGCAATGGCAGCGAGCGGGCCGCCCATCGGCACCGGCGGTTGGGCTGGACCGGGAAGCGAAACCGGCGTGCCAGGCCGCGACAAGGCCTTCAGGACGCGTCGGAAGGCTGACTGCGACTCGTGAACGGGATCGCGAAAGTTGGGCGCTATCAGATTAGCCGTCATTCGCCGTTGGCCTCCCGCCCCAGCATGAAGAAGTCGACCTTGCTGCGTTCGGTCTCGCGCCAGACCGCTCGCTCCGCTTCACGCACGTATTGGTTGAGCGCGGCGATAATAGGAGCGATCGCACCGATCCCGCCGGCTTGGTCGCGTTGCATCAGCCCGTCGAACAATGCGGCGAGCGCAGCGTGGCGCTTGTTGCGGCCGAGCACATAGGCGACGCCGATTTCGCCCGTTTCGATCTGGAGCGTGCAGCGAGTGACCGTCGCCTCACCAAGATTGAAGACAGCGCCGGTCCGCCCAACCGCCCCCCGCAGCATGGCGGCGCCATATTCCGGTCGACGAATCCATTGGAACTTCGGATGGGCAATGGCTTCCCAGTGCCGCTCCAATTCAACGAGCGGCGCCTTGGCAAGCGATGTCATCCAATCTTGACGGGCACTTCTCTCGCCGGGAGCGATTTGCGTCGCAGACATCTAGCACTTCTCTTTCTCGGCCGCTTCAGAGGACCTGCCGGCCTGCCGTCCAAACCGCGCGGACAATCGGACCGGCCCTGTCGGCCACGCGAATCAGATCGGCACGCTTGCCCGGTGCAATCTCGCCACGATCGGAAAGCCCGAAGGTCTCCGCCGGTCGCAGGGTTCCAAATGCCACCGCTTCGGCAAGCGTCGGCCCATCGGACTGACTCGCGAGGTGCCAGATGGAGCGCAGAATGCTCGCCGGGATGTAATCAGAGCTGATGATGTCGATTAGGCCCTCCCGCGCGAGCTCCCGGACCGAGACATTGCCGCTATGGGAGTGCCCGGCGACGAGGTTTGGCCCACCGACGATGATGGTCATGCCGGCAGCTCGGGCGGCTTTCGCCGCCTCCATTGTGATCGGGAATTCGGAGATGGCGAGTCCAAACCCGACCGCCTCTTCGATATGCGCCGTGCTGCTGTCGTCATGGCTGGCGAATTGCAGCCGACATGCACGGCAGTGCGCGACGAGGCGGCGCCGGTTGTCTTCGGCGCAGTCTCCTGCCGTGCCGAGGGAGAGGATCGCCGCCTCGATATCCGCCGGGGGCGTTTTCTTGCGCCGTTCGAGAAGGCGGAATCGCTCCGGGTCCCGCCTGTCGTCCATGATCGTCACGAACCGGAGTTCGGACCGCTCGGCATGAGCGAGAAAGAGGTCGAGAAGGTCGGGCTCGCGGGCGTCGCACCGCAGGTGGAGCAAGTGATCGACCCTGAACAGACCACACCGGCGCGCTTGGCCGAGCCCCTCCAGCATCAGCGGCAGCAGGCGCTGGCGTTCAGGATCACTCGCTGCCCTGTCTCTTATACACA